>CAYPYL010000052.1:0-7320 GCA_964414605.1 uncultured Dehalococcoidaceae bacterium | reverse complement strand
GTTCCTCGAAGGGGAAAGGCCGCCACAGGCGTATTCTTAGCTGCCCCACGTCATGTCCCTCGTCCCTCATCTCGTCGATGGCTACCGAGGCTGTCTCGCCGGTGGCGCCCATCGTCATCAGGAGAACCCTGGCGCCGTCGCTATGATGCTTTTCAATCGGGTGGTATTGCCGCCCGAAGGCTTTATAGTATTTGTCCCAGATTTCCAGGACTACCTTTTTGGATTTTTGTATGTTGACTTCCTGCGCCCATTTTGTTTCCGTGAATATGATCGGTGGGGCGAAATCGCCCATGGCCACCGGTCTATCGGGATTCAGGGGCAGGGGGAAGTTAAAGGGGGGCAGGAACTTATCAACATCGCTCTGTTCCGGGAATTCTATCGGCTCAATGACGTGAGTCAGGTTGAAGCCGTCCAGGTGTACCATTACCGGCAGCAGCACGCGTTTGTCCTCGCCGATGCGGAAGGCGCAGATGATGTTATCAACGCACTGCTGGCCGTTTTCCGCGACTATCTGTATCCAGCCGGTGTCCCTGACCGACATCAGGTCGGAGTGGTCGCACCAGATGCTTAGCGGCGATGACAGCGCGCGGTTGGCGACAGCCATGACGATGGGAAGCCGCATGGGAGCGGCTACGTAGACTACCTCGTTCATCAGCGCCAGGCCCTGACTGGCAGTGGCGGTAAAGGTACGGGCGCCGGAGGCAGCGGAGCCGAGACAGGCGCTCATGGCGGAGTGTTCCGATTCTACCGGAATGTATTCGGCATTTAATTCCCCGTTGGCAACCAGTTCGGCCAGGTGCTCCACGATGTGGGTCTGCGGAGTGATGGGATAAGCCGCGATGACATCCGGGTTGGCCAGCTTGACCGCATCCGCGATGGCAATGGAAACCTCAATGCCTACTCTTGTGGCCATTATTCCACCTCCTCTACCATCGTTATTACCTTGGGCCAGCATTCCCTGGCACAGATACCGCATCCCTTGCAGTAAAAGAGGTCGGCTTCAAAATATCCGTCCTCGTTCTCATTGATGCATCCTTCCGGGCAGTACAACGCGCAGAGTCCGCACTTGATGCATTTTGTAAAATCGTAGGTCGGCCGCTGGGACCGCCATGTCCCGCTCTCGTACTGCCGGGCACTGCCGGGGTCTTCGATAATCGCGCCGATTTCCAGGTCTTTCCAGGTATATTCACTCTCGGATTTAGCCATTTATTGCTCCTCGATTGCTACTTCTTCGTAGGCTGTTTCCATAGCCTTGATGTTGCGTTCTCCCAGCCTTCCGAAGCGCTTTTCCAGCGGTGCGTGGACCGATTCTTTCTTGATGATTCCGGTAGTCCTGATAACTGCCCCGAGCATGGTGGTATTAACGATAGGTACTCCCAGCACCTCGCGGGCAATCGTGTTGGCGTTTATCGTGAACACCGGGTACTTGATGCCGAACTCGGATTTTATTTCACCGGCCGTTTTCCTGGTATTGATAATAACCTTGCCGCCCTTTTTCAGGCCGGCGGTTACTTTGACTTTATCCAGCAGACTGGGGTCAAGCACCACGACGACATCCGGTTCGGTTATATCGGCCCGGATTTTAACCGGCTCTTTGGTATCTATACGGTTGAAAGCCTGTACCGGGGCTCCCCGGCGCTCCGGCCCGAAGCTGGGGAAAGCCTGCGCGTACTTGCCTTCGCTCACGGCTGCCTGCGCCAGCAGCTCGGTAGAGGTGACCGCGCCCTGTCCGCCCCGACCGTGCCACCTGATTTCTATTAGGCTCTTTTCTTTTGTCATATTTTACTCCGTGTACTAAAAACGCCCCTGGAGCGACTTGAACGCTCGCACCCGGCTCCGGAGGCCGGCGCTCTATCCACCTGAGCTACAGGGGCCAATTAATAAAATGATACTATATTACATGGAGTTTGCGCAACCGTAAACGGTTATTTTAGGCATATCGCAGGATAAGTAGCAGATGACTGATGCCTACGACGATTAACATGGGCGGCAGCGCATATTTGAGGAATCTGCCCCAGCTTATGGGATAGCCTTCCTTATTCGCCACCGCCGTGCCCACCACGTTGGCCGAAGCGCCGATGGGCGTCGCGTTGCCGCCGAGGTCAGTACCCAGCGCCAGCGCCCAGGCGAGTGTCGGCAGGCTCATTGCACCCACCACCGATAGCTCCTTGATAATCGGCACCATGGTGGCGGCGAACGGGATATTATCGACGATTGCCGAGGCGAAAGCGGAAATCCATAAGATAAACGGTATAGCGATGGAGATTTTTCCGCCGGACGCATCCCCGATAAATTTGGCGATTATTCCCAGCACGCCGGTCTCTTCGAGTCCGCCCACGCAGATAAACAGTCCGAGGAAAAATAGCAAGGCCTGCCAGTTGACTCCCTTCATCACGTGCTTGATATCCTTGACATCGGTAAGCAGTGTCAGGATGGCGGCAATCATGCCGATAAGCGCCACCGAAAGCCCTGTTTCAGCATGGGTCACGATGAGTATAACCGTAAATATGAAAATGCCCGTGTCTATCATAAACAGGCGGCGGTCTGTTATGGCGGAGCTTGGCAGGGGGCATACCTTCATCATTTCATCGGGGTTTGTTTTCTGCTTCAGGCTTTTACGGAAGATGAAGTAAAAATACACCAGTGTAAAAGCCATGCATATCCAGGCGATGACTCCGGTATTAACGGCGAAGTCGAAAAAATTATAGCCGAGGGCGGTGCCGATGATTATATTGGGCGGGTCGCCGCTCATGGTGGCGCTACCGCCGGTGTTGGCGGCAAAAATTTCAGCCACTATCACCGGCACGGGGTCGAACTTGAAGAGACGCGCCAGCTCGATGGTTACCAGGCTCAAGAAAAGCAAAACGGTGATACTGTCAATGAACATCGAAAGGAAGCCGGAGATAATCATGAACAGTAATAGGAGAGGTATAACCCGGCATTTTACCAGGCGCGCCGCATAAAGACAAATCCACCTGAAAAACCCCACCCTCTCCATGCCGGCAACCATTACCATCATCCCGCCGATGAAGATGATGGTCTGCCAGTTTACCCCGTATGACTCGACATGCTGCTCGCCCGGCACCCAGAAAGTAAACTGCCCTAGCTGCTCCAGGTTCAGCACGCGCCAGACCGAATCCGGACTCTGCATGACCCCCAGAAAGACCACTATTATCATGAGGGCTGCGCCGGCGAGAGCCGGTATATAACGGGGCGCTTTGTCGCTGACGATTACAGCGAGCATTATGACGAAGATGAATATAGCCAGAATCTGGGTTATTGACAGCATTAAACCGAAAATCCAGGGGTCTTATATGACATCCCATTTTAACAGGTATTTGCCTTTGCTGGCAATGTTTCCGCCGTCCTCGCCCATTCTGTCTTCACGTCATTCTTTGAATTGAGAGGTTTGGGCAATTATGATAAGCTACTGTTAAGGAATCGACTAATAACGGTTATCCTAGAGGGGTATCTTGGTCTGGCTTAAGCTTATTATCTGCATACTGGTAATATTCTTTTCCGGGCAGCGGGTGGCTAAATACGGCGATATAATATCGGAAAAAACCGGTATCGGGCAGGTGTGGATGGGGATTATCGCCATTGCGCTGGTCACATCCCTGCCGGAATTATTCACCGGCATCAGCGCCGTAACCCTGGTAGACGCCCCGGACTTAACCGTGGGCAATCTCATCGGCGCCAATGCCTTTAATCTCTTTAATCTGGCCCTGCTTGATATATTTCACCGGGGCGGTTCAATCCTGACTATAGCCAGTCGGGCGCACGGTCTGACCGGCTGGTTCAGCCTTATATTAATCATATTGGTGGGTATCTCTATCTTCGTCAGTTCGCAGTTTTCCGCCATGGCTCTCGGCTGGGTAGGCTGGTATACACCGGTTATTATCCTTTTCTATGTTTTCGCGGTGCGGCAGATATTTTATTATGAAAAGACGCACCTGGCGATGAAAGAGGAAAAGCCATACCCCATCGAGATATCTTTAAAGCGCCTTCTTGTATACTTTGGTATCTCGTCGGCTTTTATCATCGGCGCCGGCATCTGGCTGGCGACAATCGGGGATGAGATTGCGGAGGTGACCGGGTGGGGGCAGAGCTTTGTGGGCAGTCTCTTCCTGGCTTTTACCACTACCCTGCCGGAAATAACAGTCTCTTTTACCGCCATGAGAATCGGCGCCGTTGACATGGCGGTGGCTAACCTGGTGGGCAGCAACCTTTTCAACCTGACCATCATACCCGTAATCGACCTTATTTACACGAAGGGCCCCATACTGGCAAAGGTCTCGGAGGGACACCTTTATACTGCCGGAGCGGTTGTTTTAATGTCGCTTATCTTTATAGCGGGGATGCGTTTCAGGACGGGGAGAATCCTGCGCTTAAGCTGGTTTAATATAAGCCTGATTATACTGTTCCTGGCCAGCGCTTACTTGAGTTTTATCATGGCCTGAACGGATGTATAATATCGTGAAGAGATACTCGGGGGATGACTTTTGAAGAAATTAAAAGCAGTGATTCTAGTGGGGGGGCCGGGGACACGCCTCCGGCCTCTCACCGATGATAGACCGAAGTCCGTTTTACCGGTGCTGAACAGGCCTTTCATGGAGCACGTAATTGCTTTCCTCAAGTATTACGGCGTGGAGGAAATAATCCTGACGCTTAACTATCTGCCGGATATTATCCGGGGCTACCTGGGGGACGGCAGCCGGTACGGCTTGCGCATATACTATTGCACGGAAGAAGAGCCCCTGGGCACCGCCGGCGCCGTTAAAAACGCCGCTCCTTATCTGGATGACACCTTTATCGTTCTGAACGGTGACGTTTTTACGGATATAGACCTGGGGGAAATGCTTGCTTTTCATAGAGAGAAAAGTGCTAAAGCGACCATATACATAAATTGGGTAGATGATGTTAAGAGCTTTGGTGTAGTAGAAATCAATGATGATTACAGAATTAAACGATTTATTGAAAAACCGTCTCCAGGTGAAACCTCCAGCCACTGGATAAATGCCGGCATATATATCCTTGAGCCGGAAGTACTGGAATATATCCCGGAGGCCGCTCACCACATGTTTGAAAAAGGGCTTTTCCCACACCTTCTGGATATCGGAGAACCTGTGTACGGTTTTCCCCACCGGGGCTACTGGCTGGACATGGGGACTCCGGGGAAGTATTTTTCCCTGAATATTGATATGATGTTATCCAGGATGACCAGTCGGCTGGTTTCCGTCGCGGGGGACGGTATTGAAAGCGCGGATATAGACCCGGTGGCATCGATTACACCGCCGGTGATAATCGGCGGCGGGAGCCGCATCGAACCGGGAGCCAGCGTGACCGGCCCGGCAGTTATCGGGCATAACTGCCGCGTCGGAAAAGGAGCCGTCGTAGAAAATGTAGTATTGTGGGATAATGTATCCATCGGCGCCGGCGCCAAGCTTAGTCGATGTATTATCAGCGAAGGCGTGGCTGTGGAGAGTAACCGGGAGATTATGAGCGGTATTGTTACTCCCACAGGAACCTCGGAGCTGTTACAATTTTAACATATTTATCATGTATTAAATCATAAAGGAGCGTATATGGCAGCAGGTGTGGAAAAAGAGACTAAAGAAGTCAAGCAGAAATCCCGGGCAATAACGTTCAGGTGTCAGCAATGTGAGAAACTGAAGCCGATTCAGGAAATGACGAGTATTGCCAGATTCCGCCCGGTGTTGATTGTGTGTCAGGATTGCGCCAAAGAACTGCGTTGATTTCCGTTAAGTGATACCATTTCAGGGAGGCGGACAAATGGCAGAAGAACTGGGTAAAATAGAAAAACCCGCGGTGGGGGACTTCAAGAAAGGCAGGAAGCTGTACTTCGTTCCGCTGATTTACGGCGGCGAGGATATGGCCAAAGACTACCTTGAAAAATTCAGCAGGTACTGGGACCAGGTGGAAAAGCAGGTCGAGGAATTGACCTCCAAGCTCGGCCCGGTGAAAAGGATATACCACGAGATGGTTTCCGAATCCGGCGACGAAGGCGGCAAGGTGGTCAAGGAGCTTAACAAATATAGTCATAAAATCGTCCAGAATTGCCTGAAAAAGAAAGCGCGGATGGAAGCCGTTGAGGACGGTGATATCTTAACGGAATTCATGGACTGGAGCCGGTGCCTGATAATAGGCCTGCAAAACCCGAAGGTGGTATCGAAGGTATACGAATCCTATACCGAAAGCAGTAAAAAGAGGAACGAATATATAGCGAAGAAAATCGACGAGACGTTAAAAGAGAATGAAATCGGGATATTGCTTATGAGGGAGAATCACCAGGTGCAATTCCCTACCGATATTCAGGTATTTTACGTAGCCCCGCCCGCCCTCGACGAGATAAAACGTTGGCTAAGAGAGAGTGAAGTCGAGAGAGACCAGAAGCCCGATGAGGAATGAGCGGCGGCGGTGCCTAACGGGCATATATCTGCTTGCGTCTGGTCCTGGGTCTTTTAATTATAGGGACCAGACGCCTGGAATATACGGTGCCGCACTGTAGACAGGTTATGTAAACTCCTTCAGAATCGCGCTCGAGAAACAGGTCGCCGCCACACCGCTTACACCCCTTGAACTTTGCGATGTTTAACATTTACCCCTCTCCTCCTGTTGGAAACAGTGATACTCTCCCTTGTTTTAATTTTTACCGTCATATACGGGATTGTGGCGTATTTTACGTTTCCAGCGATTGATGCATTCACCTTAATTGTATGGAGTGTAAATAACCTGAATCACAGCGGTATCACAAACCGAACGGAAAAAGTCACAAATTCGTCACAAGTGTTGCTTTCGCAGTAAACGTAACGCTTTCTTTTGACAATCTGAATGAGAATAGACTAAAATTTGTCCGTTAGTTTCACGCCCGGTAATTTCAAGTTTCAGGAGGTAAATAATGGCGAATAAGTATGACCAGTACATCCATCATCCACCTCATATGCAGATGCGGATGAAGGCGGACAAGAGCGTCATTTTCGATGGCCTGTGGGTGGGCAAGCAGCTTGTAAACTATGATTTTACCATCGGCCATCAGTTCGTCAGAAAACCGTTCAAAGGCGATAACCCCGCCCATACCCACAATTTTCAGGAGTTCCTGGCCTGGTACGGCGGCAATCCGGACGACCCCGATGATTTCGGCGGCGAAGTCGTGTTCTACATGGGTGAAGAGCTGGAAAAACACGTCTTCACCCGGCCCACGGTTATCTCCCTTCCGCCGGGGCTTGTCCACTGCCCCCTGGAGATAACCAGGGTCGACCGACCCATTATTCAGATAGAAATCATGCTCGCCCCGCCGGA
>CAYPYL010000051.1:0-7398 GCA_964414605.1 uncultured Dehalococcoidaceae bacterium | reverse complement strand
CCTATTGACTTAAAAGCTCCGTTACCACGTCGTTGATTTCTTTACCGTCCGCCTTGCCCTTGAGTTTGGGCATCAGCTCCTTCATCACCTTGCCCTTATCGCCGGGGCCCTGCGCCCCCACCGCCGTAATGACTTCTTTGGCCGCCTTCACTATATCGTCGCGGGACATCTGCTCCGGCAGGTACGCCTGCAAAATTGCCATCTCCGCTTCCTCTTTATCCACCAGGTCCTGCCGGTTCCCCTGCTTGAAGGCGTCGATGCTTTCCTGGTGCTTCTTTACCTCTTTGGCGATGATTCCCAGTACATCGGCGTTTCCCAGGGCGGACTGCTTGGCTTTTTCGGCGTTGTTAACCGCCGCTATCAGCATGCGGAGGGTATCCTTCTTGACCGTATCCCCGCTCTTCATCGCCGCCTTGATATCGTCGGTTATGCTGCGCTTGAGGTCTGCTTCCTGCTCCATGATGAACTTTCTCTGCCTGTTTTTCCGTGCTAAGCCGGCTATGTCTGAAACGTTCGCGCGTTAACGCCGGAACATCCTGGCGCTCTTGGCGGCGCCACGTTTTTTGGCCGCCTTCTTGCGTTTACGCTTGATACTCGGTTTCTCGTAGTGTTCACGGCGCCGCAGCTCCGCTAAAATGCCGTCCTGCTGCACCTTCCGGTTGAACCTTTTGAGCAAACTGTCAAAGCTCTCTTCTTCTCCAGCTGTTACTTCAGCCAACGAGCATCACATCCCTTCCGGATTTTTATATCCCCAATATTAGAGGGGGCACCATTCTTGATGGCTTTACCCCCAAAATTAATCAGGCCCGTGTGTCTCACGATTTAGATGAAACACACCATGATATTGTAAATCGCTAGAGCTTTCCTGTCAAGGCGGACAGCCGTCACAACGGGAAATATTACCCCTGCTCCACTCTCCTCATTATCTCCACGGCAGCCACCAGACCAGACGCGGAAGCCTGCACCAGCCCCCGACTCACCCCGGTGCCGTCGCCCACGGCAAACATGTTTTTGACTTCCGTCTCCAGGCAGGCGTTGAGCTGTGGCCTTACCGAATAGAACTTGACCTCTATCCCGTAAAGCAGCGTGTCCGGCGATGCCACACCCGGCGTCAGCCGGTCCATCGCCTTGAGCATTTCTATCAGTCCGGTAAGGTGACGGTACGGGAGCGCGAAACTTAAGTCGCCCGGCGCGGCGCTCTTAAGGGTGGGCTTGACCCCACCCTTCTCAATGCGCCCTGGAGTGGAACGCCGACCTTCCAGCAGGTCGCCAAAGCGCTGTACCAGCACACCCCCACCCAGCAGATTCGCCAGCCTGGCCAGGTACTTGCCGTAGGCTATCGGCTCGTGGAACGGTTCGGTAAAATCGGTACTTACCAGCAGGGCGAAATTGGTATTCTCGCTCTTCCGGCTGGCGTAGCTGTGCCCGTTGACGGTTATTACGGGGTCGGTACCACCGGTTGACTCCATAATAACCTTGCCGGTGGGGCACATACAGAACGTCCGGATACGGTCGTTAAAGCTCTGCGACATATATTCCAGCTTTATCTCGTAAAGCACGTCCGTCAGTGCCTTCATCACCCTGGCCGGGACCTCCACCCTCACGCCGACATCGATGGGGTTGCGCTGCATGGTCAACTTCAGTCTCCCGGCATCGCGTGATAGCCAGTCGGCCCCCTCCCTGCCCGGCGCCAGTACCAGGTACCTGCATAAATACGTTTCTCCGTCTTCGGTTTCCACCCCCTTAACAACGCCGTCTTCCACCAGAACCTTAGCCGCCATCGTGTTCAGCTTAAACTCCAGTCGCGGGGCCAGGTAGTCCCGCATGGCTTTGAGTACATTAAAGCCGTTTTCTGTCCCCATGTGACGTACCGGGGTTGGTATCAGACGCATTCCGGCCTCGCCGGCCTTCCGGCCTATTTCCTCGATGGCGCCGTCCTTACCGTAAACCTTCTCGGAAGCCCCGAACTTAAGGTACAACTCGTCCACGTACTTAATCAGGCCGGCGGCGTGTTCTTCGCCCAGGTACTCCCCGAGATGCCCGCCGACCTCCGAAGACAGCACCAGTTTGCCGTCGCTGAAAGCACCAGCCCCACCCAGTCCGCAGACCAGATTGCACGGCTGACACTCCACGCAGGTGTCACCAGTGTCCCGCACCGGACACCGTCGCTGGCTTATATCCTTGCCCTTTTCAATAAGGAGAATATCCAGCCCTTCGGTCTGGGTAAGCTCCAGCGCCGCAAATATGCCCGCCGGCCCCCCGCCGATGATAATAACATCATAAGATTTTTTCACTATGACCTATTCCATCCCCCGTACACACGAAAAAGCCGAGACGGACTACCTGATAATAAACGCCTCTCAGCTTTGTGCCGATTCTATTTTATACTAAACCCTTGCAACCGTCATCATTATATCTTTGGCGCGGCGACCCGTCAAGAAATTATAAAATCGTTTACCAAATAGCCAAAATATGGACAGGATGCCCGAGCGGAGTATGCTAAAGGGTTGACATTTGCCAATTGGCAAATTATAATTATAATACTATGGATTACGCAACCAATGATTTAGGTAGAATACTCAAGCAGCAGCGGATAACCGTGCCGCTGACCTTGCAGGAGCTTGCCGCGGAATCCAGCGTTTCTTCGTCTCACCTGGGCCGTATAGAAAGAGGCGAACGCTTTCCTTCGGCACGAATTTTGCGCAAAATCGCCAGGCCACTTGGCTTTGACGAAGATGAGCTGTTCACCCTGGCCGGCTTCCTTTCACCCCAGACGCCCGGCGTCGCCGAGGATAGCAGTGCCCGCTACAGCGGACGCCAGCTGGACCCCTATGTCGCCAGGATGCTGGCAGAGGAACCGCCGGAAGTACAGCGTTCCGTCATCGGAATCTTGAGCCTCCTGAAGAGTATTGCCAAGGGCATGGCTAAATAGGGACAGCCCGGTTTCCGGCGTTGTCTCCCCGGTAAGGCAAAAGCGCAGCTTTCCCGCGCACGGGCGGTACTTGATACACGGCAAGAAACGTGCTACATTAAGTTTAAGTCGACCGTGTTCGGCTGAAGGCGCAGGAAGAATAACCCCTATGGAAACCAAAGAAGAAGAATGGCTAAGGTTCATCGATACCTTGAGCCATGAGCTTAAGACTCCTCTTACCTCAATTATTGCCGCCGGAGGCCTGCTGGCCGAGGAACTCGAAAACTCCACCGATGAGTCTTCCAAGAAGCTTATTCAGACCATTATCCGCAACGCCAACACACTGGAAACACGACTCGCCGAACTGCTGGACATCGTCAAGACGGGCAGCGGCAAGCTGCAACTCGAGCTAGAGCCAGTGGACATGAAGTCGCTCGTCCTCGGCACCTGTATGCAGATGAGTCCCCTGATACGCGGCAAGCAGCAGACGCTGAATACCGACCTCCCCGACTTTATCCCCATCATCCACGGGGACGGACAGCGTCTTGAGCAGGTATTGCTCAACCTCCTGACCAACGCCATCAAGTTCACTCCGGAAAAAGGCATCATTACCGTAGGTGTTAAAAAGGAGGATACCGGCCTGGTGATAGGCGTGCATGACGACGGTATCGGCATCGCCAAAGAAGAACAGGACAGGCTGTTTAAACCATACAGTCGCTTGAGCTCTGACAGACAACGCCACCCGGGACTGGGTCTAGGGCTTGCCCTATCCAAGCAGGTGGTCGAGCTTCACGGCGGCAGAATCTGGGTGGACAGCGAAACGGGTAAAGGCAGCACGTTCTCCTTCTTTATCCCGCGGCGGGCCGTGAAACAGCCCGGATAGTGTAAGGAGCGATATGAAGGTTCTGGTTGTAGAAGATGACCCCGGGATTATAGAAGTCGTGTCTCTATGCTTCCAGCTACGCTGGAGCGGTACCACGGTAATATCCGCCGCCAACGGCCAGGAAGGCATCGACCTCGTCGAAAGCGAGAGCCCGGACGTCGTCATCCTTGATATCGGCCTGCCCGATATGGACGGCTACCAGGTATTAAGAGAAATACGGCGTTTCGCCGATGTGCCCATACTCATGCTGACCGTAAGGGGGGAGGACACAGACGTCGCCAAGGGACTGGAACTCGGCGCCGACGATTATATCACCAAGCCATTCAGCCACATCGAACTGATTGCCCGGGTGCAGGCGGTCCTGCGGCGCGCCCAGGGACTGGCCATAACCGATGAAGAACGCCCCTTCACCAGCGGCAAGCTGTCCGTGGACTTTAACCGCAACGAAGTCATGATTAACGGCGAGGCCATTAAACTCACCTCCACCGAAAGAAAGCTGCTCTACTACCTCATCAGGAACGAAGGGCGCATCCTCTCTCATGAAAGTCTGCTCACCAAGGTATGGGGGGACAACTATGTCGACGCCAGGGACCTGCTCCGCGTCCACATCCAGCACCTGCGCCAGAAACTGGAAGACAGCACCGAATCGCCCAATATCATCGTCACCGAGCACGGTATCGGCTATAAATTCATCCGCCCCACCGGCAGCTAGTCCCTCCAGAATTATACCCCCACCGCCACCCCCGTAAACCCCCCGTTATTCTTTACCAAAAGTTTACGGTATCTTTACGAAATCTTTATGTTTCTTAGACGTATCTTTATGAAGCTATGTCACAATTGAAATAGCAAAAAAGTACTAGGACTCGCCAGAAACATAAAGATGGAAAAAGTAAAAGTATTTCTATCAGACCCGCAGGTACTCTTCCGAGAAGGGATACATTTCATACTCTCGGGCGAGGACGATTTTGAAGTCATCGGAGAGACCACCAATAACCAGGAAGCCTTCACCCTCATCGAGGCCAACCCGCCGAACATAGCCATCTTGAGCATGAAGGACGTTAAAACCAGCGGCGCCGATATTACCCGCCGCATCAAACGCAATCTCCCTTCCACCTCGGCAATTCTTACCCTGGAGAAAAAAGAGGAGGCAAACCTCTTCGCCGCTATTAAGAGCGGGGCAAGCGCCTGTATCACCAAGGACACCGACCCCGAATATCTCCTCGATATCATCAGGGTGGTTGCCCAGGGCAGCCAGCCCATCATGGAAGAACTCCTCCTCCCCGGGCTGGCCAAGATGGTCCTCGCGGAGTTCGAAGATACGGCTACCCTGAACGAGCAACTCGAGAATATTCTCGCTGTTCTTACTCCCCGAGAAACCCAGGTGCTGACCATCATAGCCGACGGCAATACCATCGAACAGGTTGCCTCCAAAATGGACGTTACGGAAGAAACTATCCGGCGCAACTTGAGATTGATATTAAATAAGCTTACCAGCAATGAACAGGCAAGGGCCGTCATCGAAATTACACAGAGAAGTCTGCCTTCTATCATAAGCAGGGGCCCGGCTAAAAAAGACGGCAAAGCCAATGAATATGTCACCAAGGCAGAATTTAATGAATTTAAAGACACCTTGATGGAACGCTTGAAATCTTTTATAGGTGAATTAGCCTGAAACGGCAATCATGTACGAAATGGAGGCTGCATATGTAAATGAAGAAAATAATTAGCCGGTCGGCAATCCGGTTGTCCGGGCAGACAGGAAAACCGGCCGCTATATAGGGAGTATAAACGGTTAAACTTAAGCTAACTAAACACTAAGGAGGAAATAAAAAAATGGTCGAAATTAGACACGGTGACCAATACGAAATTACCGACCTGGCAGGCCGTACCGTGAGCGAAGCTCGCGAGCATTTCAAGTCTGAACTTGGCATCCCGGATAAAGCCACAGCGAAGCTGAACGGCAGCAAGGTCAAAGCAAGCGCCGAGCTCGATACGGTGCTCAATGACGACGATAAACTTACTTTCGCCGTCTCCAGAGGCAGGGGTGCCTATCTCGTTGGCGCTCTGCTCCTGGCCCTGGCCGTAACCGGCGGCGTCTTCGCCTACGGCTGGATTAACGCCACCACCACGATTACCGCCTCCACGACCGCCGAGAACTTCGCTGATGTCTATGCGGTAAATACAACCGTTACCGGCTGGGCTGCTTATGGCAACACCAAAGGTAATATCCCCTCATCCGATCTGTTCTACGTGGTTCCTGGCAGCTACCCCGGTGACGTCATCATCAGCGTGGGCATCGGTAACGCCGCGGACCTTTCGGAAGATTACCGCGTAATCTCCCTGCAGCTGGAACTGGTGCAGACAGGTAATATTACCAATAAAATTGACATCAGCGGCGGCAACGGTGCCGAGTGGGTCCTTCTCAACCTGAACAACGGTACGGTTGATATGTTCCCGGATGGAGCTACCGCCAACATGACCGTCAGGATTAAGGACGGTTTCTACATCGCCCATGCCAAGGGCCATGGCGCTAGTTCCACCACTACCTCACCGGAACTGTTCTGCGAAGTCGCCCAGAAAGGGCTCTAGTACTTTGATATAAAGTGGTAGGGTGGCAGGATTTAACACCGCCACCCTACCCATTCGAAAGGGGAACAAGGAAACCTGAAAATCGTCAGTAGCACGGAATAAAGTAAGGACAATGAAAAAGAAACTGGTTTTTATAGGAATGGCATTACTCGCCCTGGTGTTGACCACCGGTACCTTCGCTTATACCTATACCAACTACAGTACCGCAACACTGGATGCTACCATTGCGGACGCCGTCTGGACCACCTACGAGCCGTCGGCCGTACAACCAAACTGGAACAGAATCCTGCCCGAGGGCGAGTATAATTCCGAAACCCTGGTACCAGTTGCCGCTGGCGATGTTACCGAACTACCCACCCAGTACCCCGGTTCCGGTGAGCACTGGGATAAAGTGGACGACCAGCCGAATCCGGATGAAGGCGATACCTATGTATCCACGCAGACCTCCAGACAGTGGGAAAAAGACCTCTACACTCTTAGCAGCTATACGGGAAGCGGTAGCGAAGATAATATAACCGGTGTTACCGTTTATTACCGCTTCGCTGCCGGGGGCGATTATAACGTACGGGCTATGGCCGAGATAAACACGTACGATACGGACTTCTCGGGTCCTACCATAGACCACTACGGTGCGGATTTTTCGACCGAGTCATGGGAATGTCCCGTCAACCCGGTTACGGAAGAACCGTGGACCCCGGAAGAAATCAACGAACTCCAGGCCGGCATTACCATGAGGGGCAACAACAGGGATAGGCCCGCTGTATGCACCCAGGTCTATGTCGTCGTTAATTATGAATGCGCGACCACCCAAGGTGAGGTGCCCCACGGTGACCTTTTCGATATCACACCGCATGAAGACTATACCGGCGACCTCCTCATAAAGCTCTATCTCACCAACACCGCCTCGCTCCTCAAGGCGTATCAGTACCTCAACATGAAGGTTTACATGGCCGATACGATTGAGGCGGGAGAAACGCCGGATTACCAGGTCTTGAGCATAGAGACCGGTGTGGTT
>CAYPYL010000050.1:0-7515 GCA_964414605.1 uncultured Dehalococcoidaceae bacterium | reverse complement strand
AGACGCTCCGAACAGGTAGTATCGTTAACATTACCGAGACAGACATCAGCCAGGGGAAATGCAAGGTGTGTCCCGTAACTATGCAGGTCGAGCAGATAAACCCGACTGTAATCCCGAATCATTTTATTCAGTATTTGCGCCAGTTTTCGGTGATAGGGAATGTAATAGCAATTTATTCGTTCTTCTATTTCGTTCTGCTCTGGCTTCACATCATAAAGAGCGCTTTTCCACGAATTTTCTTGAGAAACAACGGATGATGTCTGCGGGCCGAATAACGGCGCCTTTAATCCACGGTTTAAATTTACCACGTACCGGCTGTGGGTAGCCTGAAGCATGGTAATGCCTAATTCCGGGAGAAAATTGTATAACTTATCCAGATGTGGGTCCATCTCGGTTAAAATCGGGCGGGGGTCTCGCTTGAACTGCTTACGGATACTCCGCGGAACGTGAGTCCCGCTGTGGGGCAGGCTGGCTACTATGGGAAGTCTATTCTGTTTCGGAACGAGTAAGTTATATAATCTCACTCCACCGTCGTTTCCCCGCCGTAAAACCGCTTCTTCCAGCTGACGCTGGCGCCGACGATGCGGCGTGCCCCGGCATAAAACACACTCGCCACCAGGAAAGTAAAACCGAAGGGATGAAGAATGGCGGAAAATACCGGCTCCTTGAACCGGTTATCCACGAGTCCCCTCATTATCAATATCACGGCCACCTGGAATATAATAAACCCCCGGTACACGGAAGGCGCTGCCAGCATCATGAACTCGTTCCAGAGCCAGTAGAACGGTGCCAGGAAGAAAAAGTAACCGGCCACCAGCAGCGCGAACAACGCCAGGCGAGACATCGACGCCACGGAATACATCCACTTGATAAACCCCTCCCACATCGCGCCGATGTTGCGGTACATGTTGCAGGAGACCACCGGTGAAAGGTCGATAGCCATGTGGCGGCCGCCGTGCCGGACGGTCTCCATCCCCAGCCATACATCCTCCAGGATTCTCGATTTCACCGCCTCGTGCCCGCCCATCTTCCAGTAGGCTTCCCTGGGGAAAAGCAGGAACTGCCCGATTGCCAGCGAGGGTCTTGGCTTCTTCAGTCGATGCAGCCACCACAACGGCATCCAGCTCAAAATGACGAAATAAAGCACCGGTATGGCTATCCCCTGCGGGAAGGAATTTGCCAGCTGGCGGGGAAAGCCGGAAAGCAGGGAGGTCTTGAGCTTGATGGCCAGAGCAAGCACGCTGCGGAGCATGTGGGGGGCGTGGGTCGTATCCGCATCCACGAAAAGAAACCAGTCGCCGCGCGCCCGCTGTGCCAGTTGATAGCAGGCGAAAGGCTTGCCCGCCCAGCCCTCGGGGAGGGGGGCACCGCGGTAAAGCCGGATACGGTCGTCACGGGCGGCGATTTCGCTGACGATGGACCCGGTATTATCCATCGAGTTATCATCCAGCACCAGCACTTCGTAGTTGGGATAGTCCTGCTCCCGGAGGGACTTCAGGCAGTTCGCGATGTTTGCTTCTTCGTCCCGCGCCGGGACCATGACGGAGATGAGGGGCGCCGGAGTGGGTACCTTGCTTTTTGGACTGGGCTTCTTGAGGCTCCTCAAATTAAGCACAAGATTGACCAGAAAAACCACCAGACCAGCTGCTATGATAAACTGGTACAACATAATCCAGCCTTCCTAGATGATGGTTAGATTCCCCCGGATAATCGATTGCAGCCACCGGACGAGTCTTCCCCGCAAACCGGGAAAAGTACGCAGGTCGTTAAAGTGCTTTACGGCAAACACCGCCAGTATGCAGAGCATCAGGAGTACTTCCCAGGAACTCCCCCGGGTGACGGCCAGGTAGGACAGCGTACCGGCGGCCCCGAAGATAACCGTCCAGGCGTCCGCCTCTATAAACAGCGCACCCACGACCACGCAGACGATGAAAGCCAGCAGGACCTCGTACTGGGGAAGCGCCAGCAGCACGCCGAAGGTAACGGCCACCGCCTTGCCGCCGTGCCACCGGAGAAAAGGAGAAAAGGCGTGACCCAGAACGGCGCTCATTCCCACGATTATCATGGCGACGTGAGACAGGCTGAAGACCGAATGTGCCAGGAATACGAAGGGCACCCCCTTGGCAACGTCCAGGAATATTGCCAGATAGCCGGCTTTCTGACCACCCGCCCGGAAGACGTTAAAAGCACCGGGATTACCGTCTCCGTAGTCCCTGGGGTCTTTGGCAAGTAACCAGCGACCGACGATTATGGAGAAGGGGATAGACCCCAGAGCGAAGGCGGCCACGACCAGCAAAGCCGTTTTAAGTATTTCCATCTCTCACTGTCACCTTCCGGTAGCTATACCTTGAGTGTCTTGGTATAACATAGAACAAAACCACTACAGCCGTCAAGTGGCCCTGGTACGGTCTTTTTTCCGCAAACTGGAGAGTCGTGAAATGCCAAGCCAGACGCTCCCCACAAAACCGACAAAAATACCGGGCGGGGTAAAAAGCAGGATGAGATTGGATATTACAACGTGGAAAATCCGCCAGGCCAGGCTCTGGGTTGCGTCGTGGCCCCCGAACCACCCGGCCACAGGAAGCGCCAGCTCCACGTATATCATAGACAGGATGATGGCGCCTATAAAAGTAGCAAACAATAGAATGAGAAAACTCCTGATTCTCCGCCACCTGCGTACGACCATCGCCAGGAAAACGGTAACCGCCACCCAGCCGATGATAATGCCAGTGGGGTTGTCCAGTCCGACGAAAACAACACACACGACCAGCGCCAGAAAAAGGGCCAGCAAGACACGCGTTGTCAGTCGGGAATTTTTCAAGTCGTAGAATTTTTGTACTATTCTATGCACGGCGAGTCCTGGCCGAAAAGGCCTTTTCTATCCTAATACCTGCGAAGGTTTTTAGCAAGGCCGGTAGTCCCCACCGGTTGCTGCTACTGGCGGGACGATGAGAAATAAGGTATAATTGAGCTTAAGTCAAAGGACAATCCCGATGAAAACATTCTTACGCGAAATTCTGATAACGGTAATACTGGCATTGGCGATATTCTTCGCGGCACGGGCAACCATCCAGACTTACGAGGTATTCATGACCAGCATGGAGCCCAGCTTCTACGAAGGCCAGCGGGTAGTGGTCAACAAAGCCGCCTACTGGGACTGGGTGGGCGAACCGGAGAGGGGCGACGTTATCATTTTCAAGGCGCCCAATGGAAGCAACGATGACTTCATCAAACGCGTTATCGGCCTGCCCGGTGACACGATAGAGGTGAAGGATAACACCGTTTACGTTAACGATGTGGCGCTAGACGAACCTTATATCATGAACCAGCCTGCCTATTCGATGCAGAAAAGAACGGTACCGGAGGGTAAATATTTCGTCCTCGGCGACAACCGCAACCACAGCAACGATTCGCACAACAACTGGTTTGTCGACCGCTCCGCCATTCACGGCAAAGCCTGGCTTTCTACCTGGCCGCCGGACCTTTGGGGAGTCATCCCCGAATATTCCCTGGGCAACCAGATAGCCAGCGCCGAAAACTAAGTAGACACGGCCCGGAGGGCAAGCATGACAGACAGCGTCGAGCAGATGTTCGAGAAGTCGGGAGCAGTGCTCAAGGGACACTTCCTGCTTTCGTCGGGTCGGCACTCACCGGTCTACTGGGAGAAATTCCAGGTGCTGCAGCATCCCGAGTACACGGAACGACTCTGCCGCATCATCGCCGACCACTTTCGCAATCAGGACATCCAGGCGGTGGCCGGACCGACCACCGGCGGGGTTATCCTAGCGTATGAGGTCGGAAAACAGCTGGGGGTACGCGGCATCTTTGCGGAAAAAGACGATTCCGGCGGCAGAGAGTTCCGCCGCGGCTTTAAAATCGACCCCGGTGAGCGCGTCCTCATCGTCGACGACGTCTTCACGCAGGGCGGCTCGATACGCGACACTATCGACGCCATCAAGAAATTCAAGGGCAATATCGTGGGCATCGGCGTGCTGGTGGACCGCTCCACGGAGAAGATAGACTTCGGCATCCCGTTCTTCAGCTGCCATCGCACCGAGGTAGTCAGCTACCCGCCCGAGAAGTGCCCACTCTGCGCGCAGGGCATCCCGCTGGTCAAGCCGGGGAGCAGTGAGCAGAAGACGGGCTGAAATATCTCCCCGCCGACCATATCCCCTTTTAGTAAGAGGAGGACCGTCATGGAAACTGCTGCTGTCATCGCCGTAGCAATCATCGCCGCCATCCTGGTCATCATCCTGGGAATTGCCTTGAGCAGCTATATCAACCGACTTAAGTACGAAAGGAAATTTCGGGAGTGGCGCGACGAGGAGATACTGAAATGGCAGGCGGAGATGGAGCAGGCCAGAAAATCGGCCGTCGTGCAGAGTCGTGCCGTCCTGGGCGGCAAGTTCACCGAGCAGATGGTCCCCTATTTCCCCGACTTTCAGTACGACCCCACCGAGGTCAGGTTCATCGGCAGTCCCATCGACCTGATAGTGTTTCCCGGCCTGGCTAAAGGCGACCCCGAGGAAATCGTTATCCTGGAGATAAAGACCGGCAAGAACGCCCAGCTTACCGCGGCGCAGAAGAAAATACGCCGGCTAGTGGAAGAAGGCATGGTACGCTGGCAGGAGATACACCGGGCGAGCGAGGGAGAGGGGTAAAAGACTACGGGATATGCCACTGATGGTACGAGGGCGGTCTGGGTGGGAATAGATAACAATCGAGGGGGTGGGTGGCCTGGATTCCCGCTTCCGCGGGAATGACAGGGTGTCATACTGGTATTGCTTCGCTGCGCCTGCAATGGCAGAGGGCCAAGGACCGGATTTCTGTACTCGCAATGACAGGATATACGGGACCGCTTCGCTGCGTCCGTAACGAAGCTAACTCCGCCCGAACTCCCGTTCCAGCTGGCTCTTGCTTAAATGAATAATGGTGGGTCGACCGTGGGGACAGGTGTGGGGACTAACACACTTTTCCAGCTGCCGTACCAGCGACCTCATCTCGTCGTCGGATAAGACCTGTCCGGCTTTAATCGCCCCGTGACAGGCAATCGACGCCACAATGCGCTCCTCCCAGCGACTTTTCGACTCACCCGAAAGCTCGTCGAGCAGCTCCCGCAACATCGCAGGCCAGTCGTCCCCGGCCACCAGCGCTGGAACCGACCGCACCAGATAGGAACGGTCACCGAACTCCTCAATCGTAAATCCGAACTCCGCCAGGCTGTCGAGGCACCCCCTGATTAGCGCGTCCTGTCGCGGCGTAACCTCGAGGGTCTCCGGCTCCAGCAGTCCCTGCACCTCCGGCTTCCTCTGCACGCGCTGTCGCTGCACCGACTCGAATCGAATCCGCTCGTGGGCGGCATGCTGGTCGATGAGGTAGAGTCCGTCGGGTCCCTCGGCCACGATGTAGCTGCCTATGACCTGCCCCACGACCCGCAGCACCGGCAGGGACGCCAGCAACGGCGGCGCGACTTCTGGCGGGGAAGCTTTCGACTCCCCATCGTCGGCCAGCGGCCAGACCTGCTGAAGTCCCGAGGGAGGCGCTTTATAGGGCGCGGCCACCTCCTCGATTTTCGGCACGGGCATCTGCGCCACCATGGCCTGCCGCACCGCCCTCTGGACGGCCCGGAAGACATCCGACTCGTCGCGGAACTTCACCTCGCTCTTGGCGGGGTGGATATTAACGTCAACATCCTCCGGGGGAACCTGTATATTAAGCACCACCACCGGGTGTCTCCCCGTCATGAGGAGTCCGTGATATGCCTCTTCTACCGCGTAAGAGAGAAGCCGACTGCTCACCCAGCGTCGGTTCACGAAAAAGCTCATGTAGCCCCGACCCGACCGTCCCAGTTCCGGCGACCCGGCCATTCCGGTTACACCAACGCGGGGAGTCGGCGACCCATCCGACCACTCCCCTCCCGGATACGTAATCGGCAGCATTTTATCGGCCACCGCCGCGCCGTAAACATCGATGATGCTTTCTAACAGTCCGCCCCTGCCCGAGGTCCTCAACTTCTCTTTACCGTCGACTGTAAGTACGAAAGCGACCCCGGGGAAGGCCAGGGCGTACTGGCTGACGATATTGGCGACGTGGCCGCTTTCCGTGGGCAGCGACTTTAAAAATTTCAGTCTTGCCGGCACCCGGCGGAACAGGTTCCTCACGGTAACCGTCGTTCCCCTGTTGCGCGCCTGTCCCTTCTTCCGGGTAACGGTGCCGTTTACCAGCACGATATGGCTCCCCGACCATTCGCCTTCGGCGCAGGCAAGCAACTCGACGTCCGCCACGGCGGCGATGCTGGGGAGTGCCTCCCCGCGAAAGCCCAGGCTGCCGATTTTCTGTAAATCTGCCGGGCTTTTTATCTTGCTGGTGGCATACCGCTCGAAGGCAAGTTCGACCTCATCCACCGGAATTCCGATACCGTCGTCGGTGACGCGTATGTAGCTGATGCCCCCACCCCTTATCTCCACCTCAATTCTGCCCGACCCCGCATCCAGGGCGTTTTCCACCAGCTCCTTCACCACCGATGCCGGCCTCTCCACCACCTCCCCGGCGGCTATCTGGTCGACCGTTTGCCTGTCTAATATTTTTATGGGCATCTTATCATAATTTTACACGGTATCGTGTATGTTGTCAAGCCTTTCTGTGGATTCTAAAGGACTTTCTTAAGAGTTTAATGGTTTATACTGTGTGAGTCAAAAGAGGGCTTTTCTTTCTTTGTCATTACGAGGATTGCAGCGACGTGGCAATCTTTACTCTACTTTGGTAAATAATTAGTGGTGAACCTATCCCCCTTGGTCCCCCTTCCCTTGGGAATATCTATCTATCCCCCTAAACCCCCTTGCCGAACAGATAATCGGCTCCCTCCTGGGACCGGTGGTCTCCTGGGGTATGTCTATTATCTCAGTCGGTATATGGCCCCTGATTTCAACCCTGTCGTTGAATACGTAGACCTTGATATTTAATCGGTTGTAGATCTCCCTTATATTCCTCCATATCGTATCTCTTGTTACCTCCAAATTCCCGTTCACCTCGAGCCCGTCCACGATACTCATCGTCATGCCCAACTCCGGTATCCTCAAAGTGTCGGGCGCCCCGACGACCGCCCAGTTTTCGAGGCCGGCTGCTTCACCAAGAGAATCATCACCCGCAATCCAGTCTTCAGGGATATGAGATACCTGCACCCCAAGCTCGGTGAGGAGTATCTTCATGACTATTGAGGAAGTTAAAGTCTTGATAATGCAATGGAGAAGTGAATATAATCAAGTAAGAACACACAGTGCTCCGGGATGTAAACCCCCGGCTCCTGGGGCCATTTTGAGTGCGGTTATGACTTAACAAGTGGTATACCTTTTGGGGGTAGGTCGGAATAAGGGACATGCGAGTTGATAAATCTGATAATTTGAGCGATAATTTTTAATGTAATATAAAAGCGTTTTGACCAATATATTTTACGTGCTATTAGTGAAGGGAAGTATTTGAAATGATAGACAGGGTTTTATGTTTAAATTGCCGGCT
>CAYPYL010000049.1:0-7581 GCA_964414605.1 uncultured Dehalococcoidaceae bacterium | reverse complement strand
AAGGCATACTGGTGCGCTTTTTTGATAATCCCCTCCTGGAGAACAGCATACGCATTAGCGTGGGTAAGCCGGAGCATACCGATGCCCTCATTAAAGCGCTGGGCGAGATTTAGGGTCAGGATAAAGTCTGGGGTAAATAACCCCCGCCCTCTCGATTGTCGTCTTTTTCCATCTTTAACAAGTTGTCATTCCCGCTTATTCCTGTCATTCCCGCGGAAGCGGGAATCCAGCCCCTGCCGCCCCCCTCGTTTATTATCTAATCCCACCCTTACCGCCCTCGTATCATCCGCCGCTTATCCCTTAGTTTTACCTCAACCCCCTGATGTCATTCTGGCGAAGGCCAGAATCCAGGGGAATGGCTATTGTGTAAAACGGCGGGATTGACAAAATTGAAAAAAGGAGTATAATCTTACTCATGCGTAAAAAACCTGAACCTTAAAGAACATTAACGATGTGTGGTGGGTTGACGCGAGGCGTCTTATAAGGGCACCGGTACCGCTATAAATAAAGTGGTCGCTGGCGCCCTTTTTCTTTGCTTCCGAGAGTAATGTGAAGGGGGTAGTGCCTATTGAATAAAAGGAATCAGTGTATTAAATAAAGGATTTAGACTGTTATAACGAAATATAAAAAAGGAGAAAATAAAATGTCAGCAGAAGAAAACAAAGCAGCCGTACGCAGTTTACACGAGTTGGTGAATAAAAGAGACTGGACCGCCGCCATGAAGCTATTCGCTCCCGACTACGTTTTTCACTCCACACCGGAGGCTAAAGGCCCGGAGGGTTTCAAGCAGACCATGGCCGGGATGGTAGCTTCTTTCCCGGACTATACCGAGAAGATTGAGAATATCATCGCCGAAGGTGATATGCTGGCGGTATCGTATACCCTTCAGGGGACTTTTACCGGCGAAACGCCCGGCAATAAGCCCACCGGCAAGAAATTCTCAATCCCGGCGGTCATTATATGCCGCTTTAAAAACGGCAAACAGATAGATGCCTGGCCTTATTACGATACTCTTGAATGGAACCGCCAGTTGGGCATCAAGCCGCCCGGGCAATAAAAATAAAAAGGAGGCAATATCATGTCTGTAGAAGAAAACAAAGCTGTTGTTCGGCGTCATGTAGAAGAGTTGTTCAACAAGGGGGACTTGTCGGTAGCTGACGAAATTATATCAGCCGACTACGTCTACCACAGCCCTTTGGGGATGGAGTTCAAAGGTCCAGAGGGTGTCAAGCAAATGGTTGCAATGGCGCGCGATGCTTTCCCAGACATTCATTTTACAATTGATGATATGGTGGCCGAAGGGGACGTAGTGGCGGTACGTTACACGTATACGGGTACACACAAGGGTGAGTATATGGGCATCGCTCCGACGGGCAAGAAAATTAATTTGACAACGGCCATATTTTACCGCTTCGTAGATGGCAAGGAAGTAGAAGCGTTGTCATATGGTGACACGCTTGCCCTGTTTCAGCAATTAGGTGTCAGCCCACCTGCGGGGTAGGGCTAATGGCTTCTCCTGTTCTGGAACATGTGCTCCCGCGCCTGCTGGATAAAAGCCTCGAAGCGTATCGATTCACCCGGGTCTTTGGTCCCCTCCACCACCACGTTCAGGACGGGCAGGCCGTGGTCCTGGCGGAACTGGTGCAGCAGCAGACTCACGATTGTCCCCGGCATGCACCCGAAGGGTATGATATTCACTATCCCGTCGAAGCCATGCTCGGCGTACTCCACCACCCTCCCCATGCTCAAGATAGCCTCTCCCTCTACGGCGGGCGTCAGGTAGGTATGGCCACGGTCGATTATCGACTGCGTCGGCAGCTCGCGCTTGAACGACTCTATAGAGTCGTCGAACTGCTTCCTTAAAGGTTCGGCGACGTTCTCCTGTACGATTTCGGTAAGTTTCTGCCGTGCCCAGTCGCCCCAGCCGCCCTCCAGGTGGAGTCGGTTCCGCCTTTTTCGTTGATGGTCGATATAGTCCAGCCATTCCTCCAGCGGCGGCACGCCGCACTGCGCGCCGAGCGCTTCCAGCTTTTGGATAAGCGCGTCGTTGGCGAACCGGTTACTGCGGACGAATATCTCCCCGACGACACCGACGCGCGGCTTCGGGGAGCTGGTGTCTAACTTTACAGCCTCGAAAGCGTCCCTCACGCGGGCGGAGAACTCTGTTAATTCGCCGCTATTCTGCCCGGTGTTTTTAATCAGCCGGTCCAGCCACTCTTTATAGACGGCGTCGGTCTCGCCTGTGTTTACCTCGTAGGGTCGCCTCTCCAGCACCATCTTCTGCATGGAGTCGAGAATCGTGATAGCCCGCCAAGCGTGCAGACGGAAGCCCCTTCCCAGGGACGCCATGTCCTTGTGATAGCCGCCGGTCTGGTCGAAGACGAGGATGGGCACCTGCTGGAGCCCCAGTTCGTCGAGTATCAGGCGGTGGAGTCGATTGTACTGCCCGAAGCGGCAGGGCCCGCTGGCGGCGGGCATGAAGAAGGCGGCGTGTTCGGGGTCGAAGTCCGGCGCCATCGTCTTTTTCACGATATCGCCGCTGGTGATGATACTGGGGTAGCATTCCTTGCCGGTGGTGTACTTCCGCCCGATTTCCAGGGTGAGGTCGTCCGACTCCGGTAGCGGCTCGGCATCCACTCCGCACCGCCTCATGGCGGCGGCAAGGACGTAGCCGTGGTCAATCATGTAGGGCACATATACCCGCCGCGTGTTGGTATGGTTCGACGATATACTGACGAGCGGGATATACTTGCTGGTGCCCTGCGTCCTGGCGTTGCGTATCGTATCGATGAACGCCTCGCAGCGGGTGATGATACCGGCGTCCGCGGAATGCTCGTCGATTTCTATGGTCAGGAAGGGCTTGCCCTCGGTTTCCTTGCTGAAGTATTTTGTTAAATACGAATCGGGGCCGCAGGCGAAATTCGTTACATACAGCCCGAAGAGGCGGGTGTCTCGGGCAATCATTCTGCCCGCGCAGAGTATCTTCTGTCCTGCCTTCCAGTACATGTTGGGGTGGGCTTTGCTGACCTCCCCGGCCATTGATTTCAGCGGCAGGAAGTCCAGCGGTATCGCCAGGATATTCAGGTCGCGCAGTTTCTCCGGCAGGTTCAGCGTGATGGCTTCGTCGTAGGTATTATAAGCACGCCCGACGATGACGATGGCTTTCTCGTCTGCCTTGAGATTATCCAGGACCTCCCGGCCCCGTCGCTGCTGCCAGTCGTTGAAATTATCGAACGCATCAAAGCCGGCCTGAATGGCTTTATCGATGACAGTGTTCAAGGTAATCCCGGCGTCGCAGGCGACTTTTCTTAATATTTTTCTCTGCCAGGCGCGGCCGCGGTCGGGGTGGATGACCGGCCTTAATACTTTCGGTTGATTGCCCTCCGTCGCATTCAGCGACTCCTTGATGCGCGTGGAGCTTAGCAGGATATAGGGCAGGCTCTGGGTAAGCGGGCAGTTCCACGACTTAGCAAAATCGTCGGAGAGCTTTTCCATGGTGCACTGGACGGGCAGGAAAATAAAGTCCGGCGCTTTTTCCAGCAGGTCAAGCACGTGCCCGTGGGCCAGCTTGATGGGCAGGCAGGGCTCTTCGACGATATTTTCCACGCCCCGGCGGATGATATGCCGGTTGGTGGGGTCGGAAAGCACCACGCGGAAGCCGAGTTCGGTGAAAAACGTCTTCCACAGCGGGAAAAGCTCGTGGAAGAACAGGACGCGGGGGATGCCGACCGTCTTGCCATTGGGAGTATCAGGCTCATCTTTAGGATAGGTGCTAATCAGGGCACGGGCGCGCTCCTCGAACAGGCGCGGTATTTTGGAGGACTGGCGTTTTTCCTTTTGTTCCGTGCTGTCCCATTTCCCGCAGCGCGAGCCGTAGAAAAGCGGTTTCTCGCCCTCGAAGACCACCTTGTGAATTTCACATCGATTAGAGCAGCTCTGGCATTCGAATGACGAGAGCTCGTACTGCCGTGCCGAAAGGTCGAAGCCGCGGAAACGCGTCTTCCTGCCGCTGGACTCCATCTCTTCCCTGGCCAGCATCGCCACGCCGATGGCGCCGAGGATATCATGGTGCGGCGGCACCTGGACTTTTTTACCCAGAACGCTCTCGAAGGCGGACTTAACGGCGCGGTTGAAGGCAGTGCCGCCCTGGAATAAAATGTGGTCGCCGATTTTCCGGTCTTCCACCACTTTGGTAAGGTAGTTCTTCACGACCGAGTAGGCGAGGCCCGCCACCAGGTCTTCCTTGGCGGCGCCCCGCTGTTTGCAGTAGTTCTGCTGGCTCTCCATGAAGACGGTACAGCGTTCGCCCAGGTCCAGCGGCTTTTTTGAGGCCATGCCCAGGCTGCCGAATTCCTCCTTGATGTTTATATCCAGCTTCTCCGCCTGTTCTTCGAGGAAGGAACCGGTGCCGGCGGCGCAGACCTTGTTCATGGCGAAATCGATTATGGTGCCGTTTTGCAGGCTGACGTACTTGGCGTCCTGTCCGCCGATTTCAAAGATGGTATCCACGTCGGGACACTCGAACGAGGCCGCTCTGGCATGGCTGGTAATTTCGTTGTGGATAACGTCGGCCCCGAAGAACTCGCCGGTCATGTAGCGCCCGGAGCCGGTGGAGCCGGTGCCCCTGATAATTACTTTGCCCTCCAGTTCCTGCCCCACCTCTAAAAGTCCCTTTTTCACCGCTTCGATGGGCTGGCTGGCGGTCATCAGGTAGCGCCGGGCCAGCACTCTATTGTCTTTATCGATAACAACGACATTGGTGCTGATAGAGCCGATATCCACGCCGATATAAGCCTCTATAGGCTTTTCCGGTTCCATTTTCTCCGGCTCGATTTCGATAGGGTAGTCGTCACCTTCAAGGGGCGGAAGGGTAACGAATTCATATTCGCGCCGGGCGATGTAGTCACGCAATCGCCTTATGGCGTCCACGGGCAGAGCGGTTTCCCCGCCGGACAGGGCGGCGCCCATTGCCCCCATTACGGCGAAATGCTCCGGAATTATCAAGTCAGCTTCTTCCAGTTCCAGGACCTCCAGCACGGCGCGGTGGATGCCCTTGTTGGCGGCCACGCCGCCCTGGAAAGAGACTGGTTTCCCTATGTCCCGACCGCGTATGACCTGGCCTTTGAAGTTGCGTATCATGGCGAAGCACAGGCCGGCGACGATGTCGTGCACGGGGGTGCCCACCTGTTGCAGGTGAATCATGTCGCTCTTGGCGAAGACGCTGCAGCGTCCGGCCACGCGGGGTGGGTGCTCGGACTTTAAAGCGACATCGCCGAATTGCTCGATGGGTATGCCCATGCGCGATGCCTGCTGGTCGAGGAATGAACCGGTGCCAGCGGCGCAGGCGCCATTCAGGGAGAAGTCGGAGACCTTAGGGAGGGCCTCCTCCGACTCTTTTTCCAGGACGATGAGTTTGGAATCCTCGCCGCCTATTTCAAGAATCGTCTGTACTCCTGGATGGAAACGGGTGGTACCGGCTGCCTGGGCGGTGATTTCATTAATGAACGACAGGCCCAGTAAATCAGCTATGAACTGCCCGCCAGTGCCGGTGGCGGCGGCCGTCCGGAACCGTTCGGGCGGGTATTCGTCGAGCAGTTCCTCCAGTATGGCCAGTATTGTCTCCACCGGCTGGCCCTTGGTGCGGACATATCTGGATGCGATTATATTATCGGCCTCATCGACTACCACCGCCTTGGCAGTAACCGAACCGATATCGATGCCGAGTTTCATACGAAAATTTTCACCGGTATAAAATAAGCTCTGGCAAGTCGGACGTGAATATCAGTAGCTCATTATATTATAGCCGTGCGCGGGCGGCGTGTAAACATATACTATAATCTGTGTGTAGTAAAAATTACGGCTATTTCGAGGAAACGTGGACTATCGGCTGCGAGGGGTATATACCCGGGCAGATTTATACGCTAAGAGTAAACGACCACGTACGCACTTTTGTGAAGCTGTAAATGAATCTGAATACAGAGGCGCGGGGGAAGCCGTAATGCCCCTCAACAGCTTCCCCCGCATATTAGGGAGGAGGGAAAATAAATTACCCGGTCTCGACTGTACACATGGAGTTTATTACGTAAAGGCCTTTGCGCAAATCGTCCAAAATACCTAAGTTTTTACTGAATGCGCAATATTTTATGAAAAACGAAAGCTGTTTCTTGAGCAGTTTTTGCTAGTGGAGCGAAAAATAGAGGTCCATGAGGATATTGAGGGTCCTTATGGAATTTAGCAGTCGGGCCGTATCAGCCTTTGAGGTAGAGATGGCGCCGATTTTTATTTCCAGGTCGTCGGCAAGGTAGGATATCAACTTGCGGAGGTCGTCGGTATTCCCCGTGTTTTTAAAGGCATTTACTTCTTTAATGATTTCCGGCGTGGCCACCCCTTTGAGCTGGTCTATAGCCATGGAGACGTTGAGGTTCTGAAGTCCCTGAAGCACGCCCCGCACCTTTTTACCCTGCTCCTGGCGCTGGCGTTCTTTCTCATCATGCTCTTCCTGCTGCCGGGTGAACTGCTGCTGCAGGCGCATCAACTCATCAAATCCGCTTTCCTCTTCTGCCATTTTCTCTGCCTTGTATATTATCCCTAATAACCAGTATACACTGTAAAGTGGGGCAAAACAAAAGCGAAAGCGGATATCGGGACGTATCAAGTGGCTAGCTACTCGGGACTTAAATAGAACTTTTTGCATCCCGACTTACTTTTAAGATTACGGATGCTGCTTAATAAGTCGAAGCCTTTGACCTTCTCTGGGAATTAGCTGCGCCTTGGACTAGAGTCCTGCGGCCAGCCCATTATTGCGCATGCTCGATGTTTATCTCTTTGATGTAGAAGGTTCCTTCCCCGCTAAGCAGCGTCAGTAAAAATGAGTCTTCGCCTTCATGTGTTTCAAAGGTTTCCTCAAATGTCATCCAATCATCATATAATTTTTGAGTTTCCGAAGACGGGGGACTGCCGTTTTCACCTTTGAACGTATAATGCCTTAATGATGTTTTGGGCTTTTTCCAGAATGAATAGCATATTACCGGGTCGGCATCGATATTTTTCAATATAAAAGATAGTTTGTATTTATCCCCGGGTTTTATCGCGGCTTCACCTCGAAGCGAATAGGTATCTGTAACATCGATTTTCAAGCAGTAATCATCATCGCTTTCATAGATCTTCTCTATGGTAAAACCGTTGGAATCATCCCCGACTTTCATATTTATGGACAGGTCGTTTTTCTTTATCAAACCATTGATCTCGTCCGATTCGGTGTATTTTTCACAACCATAAAAAAGCAGCATTGCTAATACAAGGAATATGACAAGAAATATGAGTTCTGATTTTTTCATTTCCCCCTCCGTTATCTTGATGGATAAGCTATCAGTATCAATCTTGTCTTCATTACGTTACAACTGCTCTATGTTATGTATATATAACGTTAGATATATATAACATACCACCGCGATAAAGAGCTGTCAAGACTTTTTATGGAAGTAATAGTATCTGGACTACTAAATGAATCGGGGAAGTGATGGGACGCTGGCTGGCGAGCCAGGATTCGAACCTGGGCTAAGGGATCCAAAGTCCCCTGTG
>CAYPYL010000048.1:0-7695 GCA_964414605.1 uncultured Dehalococcoidaceae bacterium | reverse complement strand
AAGGGGCGTAAAGACGTTATACCTTACGGCGCTTTCCTGGGCATCGGTCCCATTATTGCCCTGCTGTTTGACCAGGCAATCCTCAACTGGTACCTCAATCTCGGCGGATAGACCGTTTCCCTAACTACAGTCTGAAATTGTCCCTTGCTTATTGACAGCATTGCAACATGGCAGTACAATAGTCCTGTATGAAAGCAGGACTAAACGGTAAACAGGCTCTCCGCGACGATACCGCACAGCGTGCGGGCGTGGGCCAGCGCCGTTCCAACATCGAGATAATAGCCGATATGTTGAAGGTAGGTGAGAACGGCGCCGGCAAGACGGAAATCATGTATACCGCCAACATGAGCTACAGCCAGATACAGAAATACCTTAGCTACCTGGTAAACCAGGGATTCGTTAACAAGATAAACATGGATAATACCATGGTAGCTTACCAGGTTACTGAAAGCGGTCTCAAATTGCTTAAGGCCATTGAGACACTCATGGAGATGCTGGAATCAACCTGCAGCGAAGTTTAGTACTATATAGATAAGACGAGTTTTTTTAATAACCCGGAGGTGTATTCAATCTCCGGGTTCGTTTTTCTCCACACCTCTCACCGGCAATTTCTCTTTTTACCATGCTGCTTAACGAAACCTTAAGGAATTTTTTATGAATAATTTATTACTTTTATACGTATTTTTATGATACAGTGATAGACTAACCATGATAATAATAAATAAACCGGCTTCTTAGAGGCCCCGGATGAGGTTTTAATACATCAATGAAAAGAACCCTTTTACTTGATGAAGACGACTTAATCATGGTAGTCAAAGAGGATGTCGTCAAGCAGATAGACGAAAACCGCGGCGAAATGAACCGCACCGAGTTCGTCAATTATCTGATTCAATGCCAGTTAAGAGAAGCAGATAATCAGAAAGAATACGTACCTAAAGAAGAATTCAAGTATTTTACCCAGCAGATGGTAACCCTGCTCAATAACTTCCTTCAGTTCTTCGTCAGCTACGGCATGGCCATGGGGCAGGGACAGGATAATACAGATATCCAGTCGTTAACCGAGCAACTGGAGTCTTTCTACGATAACGAGGAAGAACCTCAAGAATCGTAATACCTTCTCAAATAACCACCTCACCTACTTTCAAACAGGTACTGCACGCTTTTCACAATCCCCGGTATTGATAGAACTATGTTCTAGAACATAATCACTTCCCAAGCTAGACATTATACCTTAGGCTTTTTTGTAGTGTCTGATTCACCCAGAACGACGTGAATGCTTGGGAGGTAGTATGCCTAAAGCGATAGATCTCCTGCAACAGGGAAGAAATGAAGAGCTGTGGCAGATGTGCTGTGGCTTTCTTAGTTTGAATACCGATGAATTCATGGAAATCCAGGAACGCCTGCTTATAAAACAGCTGGAAGCGCTAAATAACTGCCCCATCGGACAAAAAATCATGCGCGGGGCAAAACCAAAGACGGTTGAAGAATTCAGGCAATTGGTGCCCCTGACTACCTATAAGGACTATTGCCCGGAACTCCTTGACAAGAACGAGGATATATTACCCGCGAAGCCGTCTCAATGGGTACATACATCCGGCAAGTCAGGAGAGTATCCATGCAAGTGGGTCCCTCTGACCACTGAATTTTCCCATGAAATGAGCGTCATCTCTTATGGGGTCGGTCTTCTGTCCTCCTGCAAGGACTGGGGAGACCTCTCGAATGCGACCGGCTGCCCCAGAATTGTCTACGCTGTGGCGCCGAGGCCTTACATGTCCGGTGCGATGGCCCAGATGATGGAAATGCAGACCCCCTCCAGATACATGCCTCCGCTGGAGGAAGCGGAGGGTCTATCTTTCGAAGAGAGAATAAGCCGGGGTTTCAAGCAAGCCCTTTCCGAAGGTTTTGATTACTTTTTCGGGCTTTCTCTCGTTCTGGTCTCGGCAGGCAACAAGTTCGGGCAGTCTTCAAGCAAGACCGCCGTCCTCCCGCTTCTCCTCAAACCGAGAGCTCTGTTCCGACTGATTAAGGGAATGCTCAAAGCCAGGCTCGCCAAACGGACGATGCGTCCCAGTGACCTCTGGTCAATTAAGGGAATCATGAGCGGAGGGCTGGACAGTTGGGTCTACAGAGACAAGATAAAGGAGCTCTGGGGGAGATACCCGCTGGATGTATACGCCGCCACGGAATGCGGCATATTAGCCACCCAAACGTGGGACTACGGAAGCATGACCTTTATCCCAAACCTGAACTTCCTGGAATTTATATCTGAAGATGAAAACCTCAAGTGGCAGATGGACCGCAGCTACCAGCCGAAGACTTTACTGCTTAACGAGCTGGAAGAGGGCAGGGAGTATGAAATAGTATTTACCAATTTCCATGGCGGGGCTATGGTAAGGTACCGAGTGGGTGACATGATAAGAATCACATCGCTGCGAAATGAAAGGCTGGGTATCGAGATACCGCAGATGACATTTTCCAGAAGGGCGGACGATATCATCGATTTTGGTGTGACGCGCCTCACCGAGAAAGTAATCTGGCAGGCCATAGAAAATTCCGGTATACCTTACGAGGACTGGATAGCCCGCAAGGAGACGGGAGAAAACATGGCGCTGCATATCTTCCTGGAGCCCAAGGACGGCTACAACATCAGCGAGACGGAGGTAGCCCGAAACGTGTACGGGAAGATTCTGGAAACAGATGAAGATGTAAACGAAGCGGCGGAAATACGCGGCGACTTTACGAACTTTATCGATTTTAAGGTGGAAGTCACCCTGCTGCCGACTGGTACCTTTAACAGATACATTGAACAGCGGCGTGCAGAGGGTGCCGACCTGGCTCATCTAAAGCCCCCCCATATCAATCCTTCCGATGATGCCCTGGCTATACTGGTAACCAAGCAGAAAAAGACAGGCGCTGTGTCTGAAACGGAGACGGAGGCTGGTAAAGTTACAGCATAATCACCCCCCAAATACAATAGTACTTTAGTCTCCCTTACCTTGGTTTGCCTACTTTAGTTACCTATTGACAGTAGCTATATTTGCGGCGATAATTCCCAGTATATGAACATATACGCAATATTCCCCTTAGTAGCTATTGTAATTTATATACCGCTACTGGCGACAGTAGCAAACAGCCGTCCATGGCAGAAGCGCCACACTCTATTCATCTTGTTCCTCATCCCAGCCATGTTATGGAGTCTTACCGATTATCTTTGGCGGAGTAATTTTTCCCCACAACACAGTATGTTGCTGGGGCAGTTCACCATAATCATATTCTGTACCATGTCAATTCAGTTCCATTGTTTTATTTCTTCTTTCTTCGCTCCCGGGCAGGGACGCTGGCTGCCGTTTGCGTACAGTGCGTTGGGAATAATCATCATCCTGGTGGGATTGGGATATATACCCGAAGATATCGTGGCCAGCGGCGATAAGCTCTATCCCGTATACGGCAAAGGAATTCTCATTATCGGGCTGCCGCTGATGATTCTGCTGACCAGGACAGTGTATATACTGGTGAAACGGTTGAAATCTCTGGATAATCCCAAAATATACAATCAAATTATTTCTCTTTTACTCGGTCTGGGCAGTCTTACAGTCTTTACTTTCGCAGCCCTGCTACCGTTCGGGAGGGAATACCCGGTAAGCCATCTCGGCAATATCGTTAATGCTTTCATCTTAAGCTACGCGGTGGTACGGCACCGGCTGATAGATATCAAGCTTGTCCTCCGACAGGGCACTGCCTGGCTTGGCCTGGGGATTATCGGCATGGTCAGCTTCTGGCTTTTACTGGTGGTAATGCATGCCGTGTTTGATTTTGAACTGGAACTGATAGCCTCCTTTGTAGCCACACTGGTCGGCCTTACCGTGGCTATCTTCGTTTATAAAGTGCGCGGGTATTTCTTTGAATTCATGAACCGGGCATTCCAGGGTTCCACCTATGGTTACCATAAGAAACTGAATGATTTCACCAATAAAATCCACAACATTTTCAGTTTGAAAGAACAGGGCGGGGAGCTGCTGACGCTACTCATTAAGGCCATCAACGTTAAACAGGCATGTTTGCTTTTTCCTGAATCCAGCAGCAATGATTTTATCACCCAGTTTGTCAGACCCGAAGAAAAAGACAGCCCCCTGGCAAACCTTAGACTGCGGGCGGGAAATCCCATTATTTCATACCTGGAAAGAGAACAAAAATCGCTGCCCAAAGAGAACCTCATGATACTTCCCACCTTCCTGGGGCTGTGGCCGCAGGAAAAAGAGGATATAGACTCTAAAGATATAGAGCTATTTATGCCGCTGATAAGTCGTGACCGCCTCATAGCCATCCTGGTCCTCGGGAAAAAGCATTCGGGTCGCTACACACTTGAAGACTTCAACATAATAGAAGATGTTACCAGTCGGGTCGCGGTAAGCCTGGAAAAAGAATACCTCCGCGAGCAGCTCCGGGAACGTGAGGAGGAACTATCTGTAATCAATAAGTCCACCGCTATCTTATCTTCAAGCCTCGATATACAGGGGATATTCGGCAGTTTTATAGAAGAAATAAAGAAGGTGATTGACATAAAGTGGGCATCCATCGTACTTGTTGAAGGCTCCGACCTTTGCTGCGTAGCGCTATCTACACTGGAAGGCTCGGCCTACAAGATAGGCGAGAGGATACCGATGAAAGGAAGCGGCACAGGATGGGTGATTACCCAGAAAAAGGCGTTCATCGAGCCGAACCTGTCTAAAGAAAGGTATTTCCAGACAGGAGAGAACTTTTACAAGCAGGGACTGCGCTCCATGGCTTACATGCCTCTTTCTGCCAAGGGTAAAATCATAGGCAGCTTTATCGTGGCAAGCTCCAAACCTGACGCCTATAGTCCGTGGCATGTGAAGCTGCTGGAACAGCTTGCTTCTCAAATTTCCATGCCGCTTGAGAACGCAAAGCTCTATGCCAAAGCCGAACAGAAAGCGCGTGTCGACGAGCTGACCGGACTGCTGAACCGGCGTTCCCTGGACGAAATGCTTGACAGCGAAATCAGCCGTCACTCCCGTTACGGCGGTGTTTTTTCATTAGCCATCGTCGACCTCGATTCCTTTAAAGCTTATAACGATAATTACGGGCACCTTTCCGGGGATAAACTCCTCCGACAAATAGGTAATATTATAAAAGGCGCCATCAGGTACGCCGACCACGCTTACCGCTACGGTGGCGATGAATTCGCGATTCTTCTACCCCAGACCGATGCTCATGCAGCCCTCCAGGTTACCGAGCGCGTCCGTAAGAAAATCGCCGAGGGGGCTACTACCGGGAAAATACCCGTTACTGCCAGCATCGGCCTAGCAAGCTGGCCAGACGACGGTATCAGCCACACCGATATTATCGCTGCCGCCGATGTTACCCTCTACCGGGCGAAACGGGACGGCGGCAACCATAACTATTACGCTTCCGGCGCCCTGACACCCTTACAACTCACGGAATCCATCACGGACACGGAAACCCATATCGATAGCAAGATACTAAGCGTCATACACGCGTTATCAGAAACGGTGGACTCCAAGAACTATTTCAGTCATAATCACTCAAAGAGGGTGACCGAATACGCCATGATTATCGCCAGCGCCCTCAAGATGGATACCGCCGAAATGGCCAGACTCGAGGTCTGCGCATTATTGCATGATATCGGCAAGATTGTCATAAGTGATACAATATTAAGTAAGCAGGGCAAACTAAACACCAAGGAGTGGGAGATAATTAAAACACACACGCAGTTGGGGGCAACCATAGCCAGCAGGATACCCCAGTTATCTCTCTGTGCGGGAGGTATTCTGCACCACCACGAATGGTATGACGGCAGCGGCTACCCCGACGGCCTGAAAGGTGAGGATATACCGCTGGAAGCAAGGATACTGGCTATCGCGGATGCCGTAGCCGCCATGACTTCCGAGAGGCCTTACTCCGAAACCCTGACTCACGAACAGGCTATGGAAGAACTAAAACGCTGTTCCGGCAAGCAGTTCGACCCATATCTGGTCGAGCAGTTTATATCCACTTATGAAAGGAATATGAACGGCGCGAGAAAAAAGGCGAGGAGGTAACACTGGTTCAGGCCATTACAGATATGCCTGAATCGATGCAGGAGCCATGAACAACAATAAGAATAACAAAATTCAGGTATTTATAATCAGCCAGCAATCGTTATTTCAACAGGCGGTGGAGTCCACTTTCTCGGATACAGAGGATATCGTCATCATCGGCTCTACCAGTGTGAATAGCGATGTGCTCAAAGCCATTGACAACCTCCCGCCTGACGTAGCCCTGCTGGACCTCGACGGCCCGTCGGACAGCGGACTGGAACTTGGCCGTAAAATAAGACAGCGCTCGCCCAACATCGGCGTGGTAATGCTCACCTCCAACCCGGAAGACAACCAGCTGTTCCAGGCGCTTAAGGCGCAGGCGGTAGCCTACTTGAGCAAGGAAGTTACCGGGGAACAACTGATCGAGACCATCAGGCGCGTATCCAGAGGAGAGCACCCGATAAACGAGAGTTTGACCACACGGCCCAAAGTCGCCGAGCACGTATTACAACAATTCCAGGAACTCACCACACGGAGCGAGGCCGAGGCGTTTATTTCCCCCCTCACTCCAAGGGAAATAGAGATACTGCAGTACATCGCCCAGGGCTATCTTAACAAGCAGATTGCCGCCGAGCTCGGTATCAGTGAGCAGACCATCAAGAACCACGTTACATCCATCCTGCGTAAACTTAACGCCAACGCCCGCACAGAAGCGGTGGTAGTCGCGATAAAGCAGGGCCTTATAAAGATAACCTGATAAATGCCCGCGGCAAATACCTCGCCCGGGGAATGCGTTCACGCGTTTTCCCGCCGCTTGCGGCTGCAAGTCCGCCGTACTCTTTGCTCGGTAGTATACCTGTGCTAGAATAATTACAGGTATTGTTGAAGGAGCAAAGGTGACCGCCCATCTCATCGAAGAGCAGTTAAAGCGACTGCCGCACAGTCCCGGGGTCTACCTCATGAGGGCCTCCGACGGGACGATACTCTACGTCGGCAAAGCCACCAGCCTTTACAACCGCGTAAGGTCATACTTTCAATCCACCCGGAAACTGACGCCCAAGCTCCAGAAAATGGTCTCCCGCGTAGCCGATATCGACTTTTACGTGGCCAGTTCGGAACAGGAAGCTCTCATCATGGAGCTGAACTTCATCAAGCAATACCATCCCCGTTATAACGTCAGCCTCAAGGACGATAAGACATTTCCCTATCTAAAGGTGGCCATCAACGAAGAGTGGCCCAGAGTGTACGCCACTCGCCGCTACGAAGAAGACGGCGGACGCTACTTCGGCCCATTTTCCAATTCACGATCGGTAAAACAGACCCTGCGCATACTGCAGAATATCTTTCCTTTCCGCATCTGTTCCAAGACTATCACCGGCAAGGCGGCCCGCCCCTGTCTGGAATACCACCTGGGACACTGCCTGGCGCCGTGCACCGGCGCCGTCAGCCGCCGGGAATACTCCCGGGTAATCGAGGAGGTCATTCTCTTCCTCGAAGGCAAACGGGAAAAGGTGGCGCGCGACCTCAAAAACAGGATGAAACAGGCGGCGCGGGACATGGACTATGAAAAAGCGGCCCAGATGAGAGACCAGATTCAGGCGATACAGGAAGTCATCGAGGGCGAGAAGATTGCCGC
>CAYPYL010000047.1:0-7705 GCA_964414605.1 uncultured Dehalococcoidaceae bacterium | reverse complement strand
GAAAGAGGACGGCGTTGGTGGAGTCCTGCGGGGTGGTGACGTCTCCCAGGAGGGACCCATCTTTCATCTTCCGGATGACATCGGGCGGGGGCACATGTTCGCCGCCCACCATTATCGCCGGGCAGACGGAATTGACGGTGATTCTATACGGCCCGAGCTCGAAGGCGAGGTGGCGCGTGAAACCCATCACCCCGGCTTTGGCCGCGGAATAAGCGGCGCAGCCATGTACGGTCATTGTCTTACCCGCCGGGGAGGCGATATTGATGATACGGCCTCCGCCGCGTTTCTTCATGATGGGGATGACCGCTCTAGAGCATAAGAAAGGCCCGTCCAGGTTGACGGCGATGGTGCGGCGCCACTCCTCCACCGTCATGTCCTCCACCAGTATGGGCAGACCGAACCCGGCGTTATTGACCAGAATATCGATTCCCCCAAACTCCCTGACCACTTTGTCCATCATGGCATTGACCTCGGCCTCGCTGGATACATCGGCCTGGACGGCTATGGAGCGGCGGCCCAACGCCCTTACTCCGGCGGCGGTCGCCTCCGCTTTTTCAAGGTTGATATCGTTAACCGCCACGTCAGCCCCCTCGGCTGCGAAGGCAAGGGAAAAGGCTTTCCCCTGTCCGCTGCCGCTGCCGCCCGCCCCGGTGACCAGCACGATTTTACCTTCAAACTCCATATCTTACCTCCTGAACCACGATGTATCACTGTTCGGCGCGGGTGGGTGCCAAGTTTTTATATCTATCAATGGGCTGGCACCAGTCGTTAAGCAGTTTAATTTTCTGAATTTCTTTCCTGCCGAGGGTGGCGCCGGCGCTGTGGGTGATAAATACGCCCGGGCCTGCCGTAAAAATGAAATCATCGCAGAAATTACAGGGACTGCGCAGAGTTTATCACCATTTCCATACTCTGTCAATTGTTGCGGCGTTAACACTTACGCTTCTGAAAAACCCCCAAAAACCGCTACTTTATAATGTTTGACATACCTCTTAATTCGTGCTAAACTCTCCAAAATTGTTTTTTACGTTCCGGTACATTAAAAAACAACCACCAATAAGCTTAAAAAAGCGACAAAGTCGGCTCTTGCATTTGCTAAAGGTGCCGGAATTATAATAATAACAATAATACTGCCCGGCAATTGAGTTATCCGGCATTGAGTTGATGGGCCAGCCAGTAAATTAGTATAGCTGCAACGTGCTTGTTCCAGAGTAATCACCGCTAATCGTAGGGAGAACAAAAATGACAGCCTATATCATCCGTAGATTGATAATCGGCGTTATTGTCCTCCTGCTGGTTACCATGGTTGTCTTTCTGTTTGTGCGTCTCCTCCCCGGAGACCCCCTGCTGGTCTACATGGCCAGTTTCGATATCGAGAGGCAAACGAGCATCAGTAAGGAGAATTATCAGAACCTGCTGCATCTGTGGGGACTGGACAGACCTATTCCCGTTCAGTACGTTGACTGGATTGCCCATATTTTCCGCGGCGACCTGGGGAAGTCCATTACACTCCAGGAGGATATAGGCACGCTTATCGTCCAGCGAATGCCGCGAACCGCCTATATAGGTATGATAGGTTTCGTCCTCGGTACGATAGGCGGTATTGCCGCGGGAATCGTGTGCGCCTTGAGGCGCGGCTCCTGGATGGATAACACCATCACCACCATAGCCAATATAGGCATGACCGTGCCTGTTTTCTGGCTCGGTATACTCCTGATGTACTTTTTTGCATATAAGCTGGGGTGGCTGCCGACCAGCGGCTGGACCAACCCCTTTGATGATTTCTGGTTGCACTTCAAACAGCTGATAATGCCCATCGCCTCGGTTCTGTTGGGGGGTATCGCCGGCATGGCCCGTATGACCCGTTCGTGCATGCTGGAGGTTATGAGGGCAGACTATGTCCGCACCGCCTGGGCCAAAGGCCTGCGGGAGAGGGTCATTGTGACAAGGCATCAAATCAAGAACGCCATGATTCCGGTAGTCACCGCTCTCGGAGGGGCGCTGGGCGCCATTTTGGGAGGTTCGGTATTTATCGAGACAGTATTCGCCATTCCGGGCATGGGATTACTGATGACCAACGCCATTTTCGACCAGGACTATCAGGTGGTTCAGGCAGGTGTCCTTTTATTCGGCGGTATCATTATCTTTTCCAATCTGATAGTGGATATTCTCTGGGGCTGGCTCGACCCGCGGATTAGACTCGCTTAAGGAGGTAAGGGATGTCGGATGACATAGAAACTGGAGAACGACCCACAGACGCTTTAGGAGAATCAGTCGCGCCGCCGAAAGCGAATGAGTTCAAACGCATCGTCAGGGTCTTCTTCGGGCGCAAGCTCTATGTTATCGGGTTCGTTATCGTCATAATCCTGATGCTTACCGCCATCTTTGCCCCCTTTATAGCCACCCACGACCCCTATACAACGGACTTACGGCATAAACTGGAACAGCCCAGCAAGGAACACTGGCTGGGCACCGATTCCACCGGGAGAGATACTTACAGTCGTATTATATACGGGTCACAGATTTCCCTGATCATTGGTTTTTCTGCGGTCTTTGCTTCCGCCGTAATAGGCATGCTCATGGGACTTGCGGCGGCATACTTCGGTGGCTGGGTGTTTGCCATCATCATGAGGTTTACCGATGCCCTCATGGCCCTGCCAGGCATTATCCTGGTATTGCTTATCGCCGGTCTGGCGGGGGGTGGTATTGTAGTGGTCATCTTCGCCCTCGGATTCGGCGGCATAGCCGGCCAATGCCGCATGATGTGCGGCCTGGCGCTTAGCGTCAAGCAGAACGATTATGTCCTGGCGGGGCGCGCCATGGGAATGAGCCACTGGCGCATGATGCTTACGCAGATTTTCCCCAACGCTTTTCCTCCCCTCATGGTAGGGATAACCATGGGTATAGGGGGCGTCGTGCTGGGAGAAGCGGGCTTGAGCTTCCTGGGAATCGGCGTCATGCCTCCCACGCCCTCCTGGGGCGGTATGGTGAACAGCGGCCAGAGATACCTGCTGGATAACCCGCTGCTTTCCATAGCTCCGGGCGTGGCTATCATGCTGCTGGTGTTCGGTTTCAACATGATGGGAGACGGTATCCGCGATGCAATCGACCCGAAGTTGAGAGGTGTGATTTAAATAATAAAAGGTTATCAAAACAGAGGAAGGTAGTATGTCAGTTGTACTGGATGTAGAGAACCTTAAGACTTACTTTCACACTGAATACGGGCTGGTTAAAGCCGCAGACGGGGTCTCTTTTCATGTCAACCAGGGAGAAATAATCGGGCTGGTGGGGGAAAGCGGCTGCGGAAAATCCGTAAGCATACTTTCCATCATGCAGCTGATACAAACACCCGGGGAAATAGTCGATGGCAGCGTAACGTTTGAAGGGAAGAATATCTTTGATTTTGAGGCCAACGGACCGGAGATGAGAGCCATCCGGGGCAGCAAGATGACCATGATATTCCAGGAGCCGATGACCTCGCTGAACCCGGTGCTCACGATTTGCCGCCAGATGACCGAGATACTGGAACTGCACCTTCATATGGACGGGCATTCCGCCAGGGAAAGGGCGATAGAGCTATTGAAGATGGTAGGCGTCCCCGATGCCGAAAGTCGCGTGGACGATTACCCTCACCAGTTCAGTGGCGGCATGCGCCAGCGGGTCATGATTGCCATGGCTATATCCTGCAACCCGATGATTATATTTGCCGATGAGCCCACGACCGCCGTGGATGTAACCACCCAGGCACAACTGCTGGAGCTGATGAAGGACCTGGTGACCCGCCTGAATACCTCGCTGGTTATCGTTACCCACAACCTGGGAGTGGTCGCCCGCTACGCCGAGAGAATCTACGTGATGTACGCCGGGCGCATCGTGGAATCAGGCATAGCAGAAGATATTTTTGAGAACCCGCACCATCCCTATACCGTCGGGCTTTTACACAGCGTGCCCAGGCTGGGCGAGAAACGCGGCCACCGGAAACTGGTGCCGATATACGGCTTGCCCCCCAACCTTATCAATATGCCGCCGACCTGCGCCTTTCTCCCCAGGTGCACCTATAAAACCGCACAATGTGAAAAGGAACCCTGGCCGGCCCTCCGGCAGGTGGGTGATAACCACCATGTATCATGTTATGTCGATATACGAGGGAAGCAATGAAACAGCCAGACAATGGGAAAATGGTAGAAGTCAGGAACCTGAAAATGTATTTCCCCATTACCAGGGGCTTGCTAAGACGTAAAATCGCCGATGTCAAGGCTGTTGACGATATCAGTTTTGAGATAAACAAACATGAGACTCTCGGGCTGGTGGGGGAAAGCGGCTGTGGCAAGACCACCACGGGCCGCTGCATACTGCGCCTGTACCAGCCCACTTCCGGGAGCATCATCTTCGAGGGGAGGGATATCTCCACCGAGCGGGAGAGCAAGTTGAAACCGCTCCGGGCCAATATGGGCGCCATCTTTCAGGACCCCTACGGCTCGCTTAATCCCCGGCAGACCGCCGGCAGCATCGTGGGCGACCCGTTGAAAGTCCATAACATGGCCACCGGCACAGACCTTGACGACAGGGTGATGGAACTTTTCAAGCTGGTGGGTCTCGACCCCGCCATGAGAGACCGTGTTCCCCATGAGTTCAGCGGCGGCCAGAGGCAGCGTATCGGCGTGGCACGCGCCCTGGCATGCCGCCCCTCCCTGGTCATCTGCGACGAGCCGATTTCCGCCCTTGACGTTTCCATCCAGGCCCAGATAATCAACCTCCTCGAAGAGCTCCAGGAAAAAATGGGACTCACTTACCTTTTCATCGCCCATGACCTGTCCGTGGTGCAGCATATCAGCGACAGGGTCGCCGTGATGTACCTGGGCCGCATCGTTGAAATCACTACGTCGGACGAGCTTTATGAAAATCCCCTGCATCCCTATACCAAAGCCCTGCTTTCCGCGGTACCGATACCCGACCCCAAAGCAGAAAAGATGCGCACGCGTATCATGCTAAAAGGTGAGGTGCCGAGTCCCGTCTTCCCGCCTTCAGGGTGCCACTTCCATCCCCGCTGCAACCTGGCTATAGACGAATGCAGCAGGGTAAGGCCGCCGCTCCGCGACATCGGGGACGGGCACATGGTAGCCTGCATCCGCGCTTAGTATCCGCAATCTCTTTTAAGTCCGGCGGTACCCCGATATTCTTGCCCAATAACACTATGCCATAAGACAGGTAATAAAAAGAAACGGGTCGTGGTTTTTACCACGACCCGTATTTCTGCCTTTTAGCTACAGGCTATCCGGTATATTACCGGGAACCTATTCCTCCAACCAGGCGAAGGTAAAGCCGAAGGTACCATACCCGAACTGACCGACGGTATGGCCCTTAACCCTGGGGTTGACGGCGCCGAAGAAAGTGAGGTCGTAGAGGTTACAGCACTGGGCGTATTCATCGATCATCTTCTTGGATATCTCCTGGTACATCTTCATACGTTTGTCCCCATCAATCTCCGCAGCCGCATCTTTGGCCATTTGCAGCAGGTCCGGAGGCTGCCACATGCCCACCCAGGTGGTATTATTATTGAGGGTGCCGTTTATCAGCACATTGCCTGGGTCGGAACCGGTGGCTTCCGGACTGGCGCCGAAGGCGAATCCTTCCCAGCCAGGAGGCGTGGCAATCTGGAAGTTCAACTGGGCCATGCTCACGCGGTTAAACTCGATTTCTATGTTCACGGTTTTCTTGAGCATATCCTGTATGGCGATAGGCGCATCCAGGTCCATGAAATCGACCATGATTAACTGGGTTTTAAAGCCATCAGGATAGCCGGCTTCGGTGAGGAGTTCCTTGGCCTTGGCTATGTTATAGGGATACCCGACCACATCGGGGCTCCAGCCGCCTGACTCACGCAGGAAGACCTGGTCGCAGGGCCGGCTGTAGCCGTAGCCCAGGCCTTCGGCGAGTTCCTCCTTATCGATGGCATAATCTATGGCGCGCCGTACCCGAATATCGGCCAGGGGCGATTCCGGGTTGTTGCTGTCCGGGTAAAGGCCGACAATCCAGCCTTTGGTCGAAGTCACCTCGAAACCGGACGCCTTGATATCATCAACGTCCTGGGCGGCGATGCCGGCCTGGTCCGTCTCTCCCGATTTGAAAGCGAGGAGCTGTGTGGTGGCATCGGGAATGAAGATAAAGTCGACACCGTCAAGGTAAGGCCTGCCCCGCCAGTAATCATCGAAACGGTCGTACTTGATGTACATATCGCGGTCGTATGCCGCCAGCTTGAAGGGACCGGTGCCAATCGGGTGGGAGCGGAGCCATTCCGGGGTCTCGTTTTGAAGAGCCATCGGCGAGAACATCATACAGCTCCAGAAGTAAGTGAGGCTGTTCATCATCGTCCAGTCCCACTGGTCCAGATTAAATCTAACCGTATACTCATCGAGGACATCGCAGCTCTTTACCATCTTCAGGTTCGACCAGGCGGGGGTCGTTATCTGGATATCTACATTAACTTTCACCGCATCGGCATTAAAGAGAGTCCCATCATGGTATTTCACCCCTTCCTGGAGATAAAAAGTAATGGACGTTCCGTCGTCAGCGACATCCCAGTCCCTGGCCAGCCACGGCAGGAAATTACCGGCCTCGTCCCTGGTAATCAGGCCTTCGAGGGCGGGGAAGGCATAACCGGCGTCGGAGGGGTTGCCAATTTCATTGGGGTTGCCCATGTTGCCCACGTTACCGGAACCAACCAATCTCAAACGTCCGCCATAGATGCCGCCTCCCGGTTTCTCCGGCACGCCCTGAGGGCCTACTTCAGGCGCGGGGGCCGGTTCGGGTGCCGGTCCGGGTTCGGGGGCTGGTGCCGGGGACGGTTCAGGGGCTGGAGATGGAGCAGGCTCTGGTGCCGGGGCTGGTTCCGGCTCTTGCTCGCCGCAGCCCACAACAAAGAGACCGGCCATTAAAATGATTGTTAAGACGATAAATAAGAATTTCTTCACTTTATTCTCCTAACCTCCTTTGATGATAAATTCTCCATAAAATAATCAGACTCCTTATCCTGATATATGCCACCTCCTTCTACCGAACAACTCTATCAATATAATCTGGATTCAGAAACGGTAATTATTTATGATTTTTTGCTAAACCTCCTGTGTGGGGTCAAGCTTTCCAGTGGTATACATAACTAATCAGTTGCAAAATATTACACCCTGACTTTATCGCTTGTCAAGTCATTTCACTCTATACCCACTCCCCCTGGCGGTCGTCCCCCGCGGCTTCTAAAAAGCCTGACAAACACCATAAAACAGACCGTTACCCGCCGGTAACGGGTACCAGCAATGCGATGCGGTCGCCGGGATGCAGTTGAAAGTCCATGCCGTCATAGAAAAAATCGCCGTTTATATTGAACTTGTAGTTTTCCTGTAGCCGGTTCTGACCGGTACGGATGACCGGCCCTTCCAGTTTCGGCACCTTTTCCTTGAGAGCCGTGACCACCTCTGCCATGCCGGCGCCTTCGTTGAGTTCCACCTTCACTTCGCGCAGGGTGGTGATTTTATAGGATAGTCCGTACATATATATGGTGCATTTAAACATATTCGTATCTTAATTCCTAGCGTCCCGGGCCCATCGCGGGGACTTTATTCGGGGGCCACAGCTCTTCCGCAATATCGTTCAGTCCCAGCTCCAGCAGTTTGTCGCGACTCGGAACGGTGGTAATCCTGTCCCAGTCCAG
>CAYPYL010000046.1:0-7765 GCA_964414605.1 uncultured Dehalococcoidaceae bacterium | reverse complement strand
CGCCGGGATATTGCCCATCGTCTGCGCCACGGACACGTCACGCAGGGTAAGGTCGAACCCGTTCGCCTGCACTTGCTCATCGATATCCATCCACCCCTCGATAAGCGGCGGGTCCTGCCCTATCAGACGACGAATTTCTTTTCCGGAAAGTACCGACATTCCAAAACCCCTATTTCGTTAATCGACGCCGTAACGCCACCAGCGTTATCGCAAAGAACACGACCGCCCAGATAATTATAAAACCCAGGGTCAGCAGCATGTCCGGGTGAAACTCCCCCTGGAACAGCGAACGCGTCAGCTTGGCCACACCATGTACTTTGCCTGTGGGTCAATACCTATCGAGGGCTCGGACGGTCGTTTTCGGGAATATACTCACATATCATACCAGCTTTGAGCATGTACTTCAACGCACGATTACTTTACAGACAGGCCCGCTTTGACTACAATGTTACCAGTGCTTCACGCAAGGGGGTCTTCATCATGATTAAAGCCGTTTTCTTCGACCTTTACCAGACGCTGGTGTGTTACGACCCGCCCCGCGAAGAAATAGAATCGAAAGTGCTCAAGGGTTTCGGCATCGATGTCAGTCCGGCGGAGCTGGCCCGTCCCTTAGTCGCAGCCGACGAATTTATCTATAACGAAATCGCCCGGCTTCCGTTGAGCGGGCGCTCCACGGAAGAAAAAATGGCCCTGTACCTAAAGCACCAGGAAATACTGCTCCGTGAGGCCGGCATCGATTTCGACCGGGAAATCCTCGCGAGACTTCTCGGGGCGATGCAGCAATCGAGGATGGACCTGGTCCTTTTCGACGATGTGATACCGCTTCTGGACGACCTGAAAGACCGGGGGCTAATCCTCGGCTTAATATCCAACGTAGAGCAGGATATGACCGAAATCCTGACGAAGCTGAAACTCCCCTCCTGGCTGGAAATAATCGTGACCTCGCAGGATGCCGGCGCCGGTAAACCGCGCCCCGAGATATTCCGGGAAGCCCTGCGTCAGGCACATGTCCAGTCCGCGGAGGCAATATACATCGGCGACCAGTACCAGGTCGATATGGTCGGCGCCAGTGGGGCCGGTATGAAGGGAATACTTATCGACCGCAATAACTACTACGGCGATGATATCGACTGCATCAAGATAAGCAGTCTAAGCCGCGTGGTGGACTACCTGTGAGCCCCGGCGGCGTTCTCCGCGTAATTATCCGGCCGTTGGCTTTCCCCGGCTAGCGGGCACTCCCGGCACCTGCCCTGCGAGCACAGTGTCCTGTAGATATGGAGCAGACCCTGCTGCCTCCGGGCGGTACTGACCAGGCAGTGGCTCGTTTTCAGCTGCCTGACCATATGCCTTTCCAGGGCGTTTTCGGTCAGCCTGGGGTAGTTTCGGTAAATTTCCGCGGCTTTCCCGGCCAGTTCCGGTCGTGCGTTGGCACGGCCCCAGGCGGCGGCGAAGGGTAGGAGTACGTTGACGACGATATCGGCAGCCCGTCCCCTCCCCAGGAGCGCCGGAAAGCCGCCCCCGGTGCCGCGGTAACCGCCGCACGTTACCAGCAGTGCCCGCTCTAACTCCCGGAACCCCGCTTCGCCCGCCACTTCGTCAAGCCTGCCGAGCATTCCCGCCAGCAACCCCCCACTCCGGTAGCGGAGCAATAGATGAGACATCGCCGCGATACGCCGGTCGGGCATATTACCCGGCCTGACTTTGAAGAAATGCCAGTCACCTTCGGACATGGCGGCAGCTTCACGATAGCCGCCCCATACCCGTTCCAGCCCGGCTATCCAGCTATCTGCATAGCCTAACGCTAAATAAGTCCCGATGCGCTGCGACGGCAGCAGCCCCGCCGTACCCATCAGATGGGCCTGGTACTGCGTCAGGCATTCACGGTCCGCCAGCTCTTCTGAAGCCGCCGCTTCCAGTCTGCGTAGTGGCATCCGTTCGGCCAGTGCTGACATCGGGAGTTTGTTTTTGCTGTATCCCAGCGCCCCCATTATTCCCCGGTACAGTGACTGACTGGCGCCGTCACGCCGGATATCCGCCTGAAAACCGTCCACCCTGGAGAAAAAACGCTGTTCTCCGGCGGCGTCCAGGATTTCTCCGGTCAATATCCTGCCACGCCGACGCACCGTATCGCGGCAGGGCAAAGCGCAGACCCGCGAATCACTATCGTAGCCGGTACGCCCCTTTTCCGGACTCCGGATGAACCTGTGCAACACCAGGGTCGGTACTTTCCTGCCGTTCTGGAGAATTACCGCCCTGTCCACGTCACGCCAGAAGACGACATGCAGGACCACCCGGTTATAGACAGGGTCTTCATGGTGCCGGTGCGCCCACCAGCTGCTGGACTTAACGTGAATCTCGACATCACCCTTGAGAATCCCGTGGCCGCTGGCTATCACCGCGTCACGGTAATCGGGGCCCTGGTCTTTGTTCAGCCTGCCCGGATAGACTATCCTTACCGGTTCGTCATCCTCGGTGGTGAGGTCTGTCCGGCCCGGCACACGTTCCCGCCAGATATCAACAACCCTGCTCTCCGGGAAATCGCCCGTTATGGACCTCCCTTCCCCTGACCGGTTTCGCCGCTTACCCCGGGATTATCCGCCGCTTTGCAGGTATTGCCGGTAGCGGTGCAGCGCCGCCAGCGATATTATGGCGTCTTCGTCACTGGTGTAACTGGGCATGCCGATTTCCTGAAAACCGCGGCATAACTTCAGGTAAACACCCCTGTCCCCTAAAGGGCTGACGGCCATGATGGGCTTGCCGGTAAAGTCCTTCCTGATGCCGGCAAACAGCGACGGCACGTCTCGACCGGGCAGCCAGTCGATCGCAGCCATGATTACCACCACCGCATCCACGCCGTCGTCCTCCAGTACCGCCCTTAAAACCGTGGTATAGGTCGCCTCGAACCCGCTGGTCTCCACGGCGGTCCAGACATCCACCGGGCTCCTTACCTTCCACCAGTCGGGATAGACGGTCTTTATCCTGGCCCTGGTGGCCGGCGCCAGTTCCGCGATTTTGAGTCCATTACGGACGCAGGCATCGACGGCGGTAACACAGCCCGACCCGGCCAGGTTGATGACGGCCACCCGGTTCCCCACCGGCAGGGGCGCGTAAACGAATGCCCGGGCCACATCCCAGAGCCGCTCGAAGCTGTCCACCCGGATGATTCCCGTCTGCCGGAAAGCAGCCTCGTAAACACGGTCCTCTCCGGCCACGGAGCCGGTATGGGTAGCCGATGCCCTGGCCCCGGAATCGGTAACGGCCGACTTGAGGACGAGTATCGGCTTCTCCCTGATAATGCGGCGGCTCAAATCGAGAAAGCGCCGGCCGTCTTTTATGCTCTCCAGGTACATGGCGATGATCTTGGTCTGCGGGTCCTCACCGAAATACTCCAGCATGTCGCTTTCATCGACATCGCACTTGTTGCCCAGGCAGGCTACCTTGCTGATGCCGATTTCACTGTTAATCAGCGGCAGATAGACGCCGGTAAAAAGCCCGGTCTGTCCGATAAACCCCACCGTGCCCAGCCCGATGTCACCCTCCGGCAGGAAGAGTTCGTTAAGACGGCCCAGGCTGGTATCGAAACGGCTCTCCGGATTAATCGTGCCGACGCTATTGGGCCCCATGATTCTGACCCCGGCCTGTTTGGCTATCCGGGCTATCCGGTTTTCCAGTTTTGCGCCGGTGCTATCCATTTCCCTGAATCCGGCGGACTCGATGATTACCGCCTTCACTCCCGCCGCCACACATTCTTCAAGACATTCCACGACCCTCGAAGGTGGCAGCACAATGAGCGCTAGTTCCGGCGGCTCCGGTATGTCTTTCAGTGATCGGAAAACCTTCAGGTCCAGAATCCGCTCCGCCTGCGGGTTTACCGGGTATATCTTGCCCCTGAAGCCGAGCCGGAGCATATTTTCAATGATGTTATAGCCTCCCTTACCCGGCGTGCGTGAAGCTCCGATGACGGCGACGCTGGCCGGATTGAAAAACGGTTTCAGGCTTGCACTGTTACGATTGTTCTTCATCAAAACGGTCCTATCAGTTTTACGTTCGTGAAACTAATATCTGCAGCATCCTGTTGCCTCAAGCAGACCATCTATATCTGGCTTTTACCGGACTACAGCAATTTTACACGTTTCCGTGTATTTTGTCAAGCCTTCTTTTTTCTTTCGCCCGGTTCGTACTTAAACCTGGCCTGCTCGGCAACAATGGAAAGCAGCTTGGCCGAGGCGCCGCGGGGCCGGTACATTCCCGTTTCCCACTCGCTGATTGTCTGCTGGCGGGTACCCAGTCTATCGGATAACTCCCGCTGTGTCAATCCAATGTGACGCCGCAGCGCCTGAATCCCCTGACCGTCCCATTCTATTCGCTTCGTTTTCGACTGCTTACTCACGCCCAGATTTTACATGATATAGTGTAAAACGTCAAAAACAGCATGGCTATGATATTTACGTAACGCGATCTATTTATTTTCTGGAGATATTTAGCGTTCTGGTTAGCATTAAGCATTTCAGCTATTGTCAATGGCTGTAAATGCCTCTATTTCAATTTGCGATGAAATCCATTCTGCGGTATTATGTAGATGTTAGCACTCTCATCCCGAGAGTGCTAATCCAATGTAGAGGAACACAACCCGCAAATACAGAAAGGAGGAATGGTATGGCAGCTAAATTGCAGCCGCTGGCTGACCGAGTACTGGTTAGACCCATCGAAAAGGAAGAAAAAACAAAATCCGGGATATACCTGCCGGATACAGCCAAGGAAAAACCGCAGGAAGGCAAGATCCTGGCCGTGGGACCGGGTAAAATGTCCGACGAGGGCAAACTGATACCGCTCGACCTTAAGGTCGGTGATACGGTAATTTACTCCAAATACGGCGGCACGGAAATCAAAGTCGATGATGAAGAGCTGATTATACTTCGCGAGAGCGATATTCTGGCGAAGAAGTCCAAATAACAAGGGAAGCCAAGGAGGAAGAAAATGGCAAAACAGATTATTTTCGGTGAAGAAGCAAGACATGCCCTCAAGAAGGGCATCGATGCACTGGCGGACGCGGTGAAAGTGACCCTGGGACCCAAGGGTCACTGCGTGGCGCTGGATAAAAAATGGGGGGCACCATCGGTAATTGATGACGGCGTCACTATTGCCAAGGACATTGAGCTTCCCGACCCGTTCGAGAATATGGGCGTTCAGCTGGTCAAAGAGGCCGCCAGCAAGACCAACGATGCCTGCGGCGACGGCACCACCACCTCGACCATCCTGGCCCACGCCATCATCTCCGGCGGTTTTAAGAACATCGCCGCCGGCGCCGACTCCATGTCTCTGAAGAGGGGCATCCAGAAGGCGACCGCAGCCGTTGTCGAACAGCTGCAAAAAGCGTCCAAAGAAGTGAAAGACAAGGAGCAAATCGCCCAGGTGGGCACCATCACCGCCAAGGACCTGGAAATCGGCAACCTGCTTGCCGAGGTCATGGAAAAGGTGGGTAAGGACGGCGTTATCACCATCGAAGAGTCCAAGGGCACCCAGTACGAGGTCGAGTATGTCGAAGGAATGCAGTTCGACCGCGGCTACATCAGCCCTTATTTCGTTACCAACGCCGAGCGCATGGAGACGGAAATCGAGGACCCCTATATACTGATTACCGATAAGAAAATATCGGCGGTTTCCGACCTGCTGCCGGCCCTGGAAAAGATACTTCAGGTTTCCAAGAACCTGCTTATCGTCGCCGAGGATATCGACGGCGAAGCCCTGGCCACACTCGTGGTGAATAAACTGCGCGGCACCATCAACGTCCTGGCCGTCAAGGCTCCCGGCTTCGGTGACCGGCGCAAAGCCATGCTCGAGGACATGGCCATCCTTACCGGCGGCACCGTTATCTCCGAGGATGTCGGCCGCAAACTCGATTCCGTTACCGTGGAAGACCTGGGCCGGGCTCGCCGCGTGACTTCCGACAAGGACAACACCACCATCGTCGAGGGCAAGGGCTCCGAGGAAGCCATCACCGGCCGAATCAAGCAGATTAAAGCCCAGATTGAAGAGACCACCTCCGACTTCGACCGCGAAAAACTCCAGGAGAGGCAGGCCAAGCTGGTAGGCGGCGTGGCCGTAATCAAGGTCGGCGCCTCCACCGAAGTCGAGCTTAAAGAGAAGAAGCACCGCGTCGAGGACGCCCTCTCGGCGACCCAGGCCGCGGTAGAGGAAGGCATCCTGCCCGGCGGCGGAGTCGCCCTGCTCAACGCCCTCGCGGCGCTGGATAAGCTTAAGTTGACCGGCGATGAAGCCACCGGCGCGGACGTCGTCCGCAAAGCGGTCACCGAACCCCTGCGCTGGATTGCCACCAATGCCGGCAAAGACGGCTCCGTAATCGTCGATAAGGTGAAAAGCAGCCCCAAGGGAGTCGGTTATGACGCCGATACCGACGATTTCGTCAATATGGCGGAAAGGGGCATCATCGACCCCACCAAGGTGGTCCGTACCGGACTGGAGAATGCCGCCAGTATCGCCGTAATGGTACTGGTAACCGAATCGCTCGTGTCCGATATCCCCGAGAAGGAGAAGGCAGCCGGCGGCGGCATGCCCGCTGGCATGGATGGCATGGGCGGCATGGGCGGCATGATGTAGTCCCGCCCCTAGTATTAGCTAGAGATAGCCGCAGTCTTTAATGGCTGCGGCTATTTTTCTTACCCGACCATCCTAACTCTATCGTAGACTTCGGGATAAGCAGAGAATGATGAGGGGCGGCCTGGGTGGGAAATGATTACAAGCGATTGACCGCGCTGCTAAAATGCTTCATACTTTAATTAGGAAGTAACCTCATTGTATGGAGTCAATATGAAATCTACAGAAAACTGTGGTGTCTGCGGCAAGCCCCTCGTTTACGGAACGGGAGAAGTCACGCGTCAATGCGCCTTTTGCGGTAAGGAGTTCAGCACGCTGATATACTGTCCGCGAGGCCATTATGTCTGTGACTCCTGCCATTCGCAGACGTCCCTGGAGGTCTTACGCGACGTGCTGGCTTCGACCGACAGCACCAGCCCCGCGGAAATACTGGAAACGGTTATCAGGCATCCATCGGTGCCGATGCACGGGCCGGAGCACCATTCCATGATACCGTCCGTCATTGTAGCGGCGGTAAGGAATACGGGGTATCCGGTACCGGAGGGAGCTGTGGAGAAAGCCATCGAGAGGGGCTCGAAGGTGCCCGGCGGCTGGTGCGGCTTTTACGGGGCCTGCGGCGCGGCGATAGGCGTCGGCACCGCTGTAAGCGTATTGACCGGGGCAACGCCTCTGACGGGAGAAACGCGGGGGTTGGCCAACGAGGCTACGGCCTATGCCCTCAATCACATGCTGGACGGCGAGCCTCGATGCTGTAAACGAGCTGGTCGCAAAGCCCTGCAAGCCGCCGTTGAATTTCTTAAAACAAGGATGGGCATTGTCCTTAATTCTGCTCCTGAAATCAGCTGCCAGTATAGCGGACGCAACCGGGAATGCATCCACCAGGACTGCGTTTATTACGATAACAGCCTGTCCTAAAGTTTCAGCAAATCTTCCAGGGGTTCATCCGGGCTGACAGGCCCCACCACCGACAGGTGTAGCTTCTCGCCCACCAGCAGCTCCTCTGCCAGCTTCCGCAGCTCTTCGGCGGTGATAGCATCGATTATCGCCACCACTTCATCGACGGTAAGTATTTTCCCGGTGAGAAGCTCCTGGCCCCCCATCCAGCCGGATACGCTGCGGCTGTCCTCCATGCGCAGCCAGAGACGCCCCT
>CAYPYL010000045.1:0-7948 GCA_964414605.1 uncultured Dehalococcoidaceae bacterium | reverse complement strand
CCGCGGAAATGGGGAGGACCCGAACTGACCGGTACCAGCGGCGTTTGAGTCTTATTCGCGAGATCCACTATCTTCTTTACGTCACCGGCATTTTTCGGTTTTACCACGCACTCCGGCCTGACCGTGTTGACAAAACTCATATCCCTGGAGTATTCATCGAGGGTCGCCTGCTCGTAAACCACGTTGGCGGCCCCGACGATTTTCACCAGTTTCCCTTTTTCAATCATATTTACCCCCTTAATCATTTTTCCGGAGTAATAAAGCGTCGACTAAAAGTATACTAAATATTTACTTTTACTGGCAACATATTTTTAAAGAAAAAAATGATACGCCTGAAAAAAAACCCTGGAGGCGGGGTGTCTATTTATAAAATTTATGGATTTATTAGCGTTTACTCGAGCATATTTTCTATATTTTCGGCTGCCAGTGATAAAAGTATTCTAATCCGGTTCAATTTCACTATATCCGGGTAATTTCCTCATATAGAATTTATTTCCCTGGTATTCCGTTTCTACAATCCTGCCGTCTTCCATCAGCCCCTCGATAACCTCCCAGCTGGCCCCGGATTGTCTAAGGATTTCTTCAACCGCCTCATGTCTCATCGGATGCACCGCGGTAATACCGAGCAGGTCTTCCACGACATCGCCCGTGGATACGAAGGCGTTACCTTCATACCCAATCAAGTATTCCACGTTATTCAGGCCCTCGCTGAATATCTGGTAGGCGGTATTGATAGACTTCTCACTGGCAGGACTTACCTGCTCGGCGGTGGGTCTAGTGGGAATACCGAGATAGGCCCTGGACGGCCCGAGCTTTTTAAGGAAATCGGCTATCCCACTAACTTCTTTTGGGTCGTCGTTAATGCCCCTGATGAGCATGGTTTCCGTGGCAATTTCACCCCGGAAGGATTTGGCAAACTCGAGGATTCCTTTCAGGATAACGTCGTGCTTCAGACGTCTGTGAGGACTGTTTATTCTGCGCCAGGCCCCGGGAGAAACTGCGTCTACTTTCAAGCAGACCCAGTCGGCTTTTTGCAAAGACCGGCGCACTTCTTCACGCCAGACAAGCGAAGCATTGGTAATAACCGCAATCTTTATGCCCAGCGACCGTAATAGCTGTATCTCCTCATCGATGCCTGCATCAAGCGTCGGCTCGCCATCAGGCACGAATGAAAGGTAATCTATAGACTCGCCTTTATCCCTGACCTGTTTTATTCTCTCTCTGACCTGCCGGGCGATTTCTTGCGGCTCGTAAAAATATTCCCTCTCGATTTGCTTATACGCAGTGTGCCCTATCTGGCAGTATACGCACGAATAGGAACATCTTTTAGGTGGTATGTTATTTATCCCCAGGCTGCGGCCCAGCCTTCGGGACGGTACCGGACCATAGACTATTGAGCTAACCAATGGTCCTTCTCTGCTTTGCTTTATCCGGGCCGTCGAGTTTGCCACCCGGCGACCTGACTTCGATGATATGTTCGCAGTAAGAATCGCCGGCGGGGATGGACTTGCCGATTCGGTAGGATAAGTTTGGATTCAGCTCTTCAACCACGGTCTTTTCCATGGTCGTATGCGCCAGGCACATCTGCGGATCGGTGAAGCGGAGAGGACACTTGAGGGCTCTAATCACTATACTGGAATCATCCCCTTTGACCATCTCGGTTAAGTCGTCTTTGCCCTGGCCAACCGTGTTGAATATCCTCAAGAGATACCCAGCCACGGAGTCGAGGTCGTTGTTTTTCAGCCTGCCCCGGGCCCTTGACGCGATTGTCAGGCCGTATTCGCGGCTCATGTCTTCGATGAGTTTTATACCGTCGTCGCCGAACCTTCGATGGAGGAAATCGTAATTGCTTTTCAGCCTGGCGTAAAGCCCACTTACCGCGCTCCGGTATAGCTGTTCCAGCGTTCGTTCGTCTTTATCAGGCGTATCAGTGCGTTCCATTCCGTTATACCATGTACTTGCGGTAAGCTTTTTTCCACGGCTCTCGCTGCATCGCCAGGCAGTCCCTGACGGCGGCTTTGAGGGTACTTGCCGCCAGGAGGGCGCAGTGCTGGCTTGCTTCGGGTAGTCCGCCAAGGGAGTCTAAAATATCCTGCTGGCTTATACGTATGGCTGCGCTTAAACTCTGCCCTTTTGCCATTTCGGTCATCATGCTTCCGGAGGCGATGCTGGTGCCGCAGCCGTCGGTTTCAAATCTGATTTCGGTAATCGTATTGTTACTAACTTTGAGTCTAACCTCCATGGTGTCGCCGCAGGGACCGGTAATTCTGGCGTAACCGTCGCAGTCCTCGATGACGCCGAGGTTCCTGGGCTTCATGGCATGGTCAATTACCGTCTCGGAATATATCTTCCGGGCGTCTGCCATTACTCGTGCAATCAGTTCGTCCCGTTCCGAAGACATATTTCGTCCTTGATTTATGATTTATTGGTTTTTGCCAGCTTGCTCAAGCTCTCGCCGAGCGTTTGCATGATTTCGCCGTCGTACCGCTCAATCTCGCCCTCGTCGCAGAGTTTGGCCAGTTCCGGGTCTATCGGCAGCTGCCCCAGCAGAGGGGCATTTGTCGCGGCGGCCATTTCATTACCGCGGCTCTTACCGAATATCTCTATCTTTTTATCTATTTCCGGCACGTACAGATAGCTCATGTTTTCCACCACGCCCAAGACGCGCTTGTCCATCTTCTGCGCCATTTTTACAGCCTTCATGACTATCATCTCGACCAGGTCCTGGGGGGTAAAGACGACGATTACACCGGAAATAGGGAAGGTCTGCATCAGTGTCAGTGGGGCGTCTGCCGTACCCGGCGGTAGGTCGACAATAAGGTAGTCGAGCTTGCCCCAGAGCACGTCCTCGCCGAACTGCTTGATGGTATTACCGATGAGGGGGCCGCGCCAGATAACCGCTTCGTCCTCGCTGGGGAGAAGGAGGTTGATGGACATGACCTCGATGCCGGACTTGGACATCACGGGCAGCAGGCCGCTCTCGTTACCGCTCGGCGGTACCCTGATGCCGAACATCTTGGGTATGCTGGGGCCGGTAATATCGGCGTCCATGATGCCCACGTCGTAGCCCTTCCGCTTCAACGTGATGGCGACCAGCCCCGATATCAGCGACTTTCCCACGCCGCCTTTACCGCTCATTACGGCAATCATCTGGTCTATCTTGTTGAGCTCCTTCGCCTTGATATCGGTATATTCCACCGTTATTTCCCCGGCATCGGGCAGCTTCCCGACGGCCTCGATAGCCTTGTTTTTCACCCAGTCCTGTGCGCCCGGTATGAGTCCGGTGGATGCAAGGGTGATTTTTACTTTACCGTCCGAAACAGCGATATCACGTACCATGTTCAGCCCGACTATGCTGCGCTTTGCCGCTGGGACCAGCACTTCCTCCAGGCTTTTTTCTACCTGCTCTTTATTAATCATAGGTTGTATTAATTCCATCCTTCCTGTTAAGGCAAACTGCCCTTTTATTTAATGCTTCAGGTGGGACTGCTCGGGGAGCATGAGCCGCCGCCCCCGGCAGTAGAAAATGTCGATAGCACCCGCCGGGGATTGTCCGCTCCGCACTTAGGGCACTTTATCTCGCGGTCGCTAGCGCTTATGCTGCGCAGAAGCTCGAACTTGTCGCCGCAGCTCCGGCATTCGTATTCGTAAATGGGCACCGTATCTCCTTACTATTCCCGCAGTCTGCGGTCTATATATTTCCACAGCGCTCTTACCTGTTCGGCAACTTCGCTGTCCGTATATTCCACGACCGATATCCCTTCTACCATCGCCTCGGTGACAGCGTTATCGAACGGTATCTTCGCGGCTACTTCTACTTCATTTTCGCGGCAGTATTCCTCTATGGCTCTGGTATTTTCATTGTTAATATCGCATTTATTGATGCAGACCAGCGCGGGCACCCCGAAATGCTTACATACGCCGAGCACCCTCTCCATGTCATGTATGCCGGATAAAGTCGGCTCGGTGACGATAAGCGCCAGGCTGACACCGGATAGGGAAGAGATGACCGGGCAGCCGATGCCGGGCGGTCCGTCACTTATAATATAACCAAGTCCGTTTTTCTCGGCAAGTTCTTTAGACTGCCGCCTTACCAGGGCTACCAGCTTACCGGAGTTTTCCTGGGCGATGCCCAGTCGGGCGTGCACCAGCGGGCCAAATTTACTATCGGAAATAAACCACTCTCCCGCTCTGCGCTCGTTCATGGTAATTGCTTCTACCGGGCAGATATGCGAGCAGAACCCGCAGCCCTCGCAGGAAACGGGGTCGACCCTGAAATCAGTAATAGCGTCGAACCGGCATTCTTCCTGGCACAGTCCGCATTCGGTACATTTATCCTCGTCGATGACGGCAACCTGCCCGCTAAAGAAATCGCTCCGCTCCTTGACCGATGGATTGAGCAGCAGGTGCAGGTCGGCGGCGTCCACGTCGCAGTCCGCCATTATCTTATTTTGCGCCAGGGCGGCAAACGAGCCCACGATACTTGTCTTACCGGTGCCTCCCTTGCCGCTAAGAACCAGCAGTTCTTTCATCTACTACCTCTTTTATACTGTCGAAGAGCTCGATAAAGCTGTATTTATACTGCGGCATGCCCTCGACCAGCGGAATGCCCCACGAGTACAGACTGGCGATGTCCGTATCCAGGGGAATGGTCATTAATATCGGTATATTCTCTTTATGACAGTATTCTTCCGTTTTACCATCGCCGACTCCGACCCGGTTAAGGACGACGCCGAAGGGCATATCGAGCTGCTTCACAGTTTCCACTGCCAGCACAAGGTCATTTAGTCCGAACGGCGTCGGTTCGGTTACGAGCAGGCAGAAGTCGCTTTCTTTTATCGCTTCCACCACCGGACATGAAGTCCCCGGGGAAGCGTCTATAATAACTACCTTTTCATTATCGGCAAGGGCTTTGACCTTCCTGATTATGGGCGGTGCCATGGCCGCCCCGATTGATAGTTTGCCGTGGGCAAAATCGATTTTACCGGCATGCCCCGTTTCGGTTACTCCTATCTCGTGGGGCACTTCGGATATGGCTTTTTCCGGGCAAAGGTAAGAACAGGCGCCGCAGCCGTGACATAGTTCCGGAAATGTCAGGACGTACTCTTTAACCACGGCGATGGCGTTATAGGCGCAGACCTCGGCGCATTTGCCGCAGTGGGTACATTTTTCCTCGTCCACGTTCGGTACGGGAATGCCGACTGCTTCGCGGTGCGTAATATCCGGTTTCAGGAAGATATGGCCGTTGGGTTCTTCCACATCGCAGTCGAGGTACTGCACGGGATATTTGTCTTTAATAGATAATGCGAGATTTGTGGCTACCAGCGTTTTGCCAGTACCGCCTTTGCCACTGGCGACGGATATTATCATTAGATATGTTTAACCTCTTGCCATTTTGGCCCCGCATTTCGGGCAGTTCTGGTCGTAGCAGGGGGTGCCGACCTTATGGGGCGAGCGTGTTCCGCATTCGGGACAGACGCAATCCCCGCCGGGGCCTGCACCGGGTTGGTTTCCCCCCATCCTGCCGCCCCTTCCCGCACCTCTGCCTCTACCGCCTGCCGGTGGTCCGGTTCCGTTTCCTCTTGGCATTTTTCTCCTCCCCTGATATATTATACCTTATTTCTTTCCCAGTTCTTCGATGCGGCGCTGGATTTCTTCCATTTGCTTCGCCAGCGCCTGCGACTGTAACTTGAGTTCTTCCAGTTCCTGCTCCGGACTGGATGGCGCCGGTTGGGAAGGCAGCGGCGTTATTCCACCTCCCATTCCCATGCCCATACCTCGTCCACCTCCCATACCCATACCTCTGCCGCCTCCCATACCACGTCCCATGCCTCTACCGCCACCCATTCCCATGCCTTTGCCACCGCCCATACCCATGCCTCTGCCGCCGCCCATACCCATTCCGCCGCCTGCCTGCGTTCCCATGCCGTAATGGTCCGGGACGTTGGACTGCTGGGCGGTCGAGTAAGTGCCGAGCTTGTATTCCGCGATGGCATCCTTCACCTTACCCGAAACGCCGGTTATCACCTTAACACCGGACGAATCAAGTACCTGGTATGCATTGGGGCCGCAGTTGCCGGTAAGAACGGCCTCTACTCCCTTATCCGCGACCATCTGTGCCGCCGAGATGCCGGCCCCGCCGGCCGCCGATGCGCTGGCATTATCGATAGCTTCGAACTCATCGGTATCGGTATCGGCGATGATAAAGTACTGGCAGCGTCCGAACCTGGGGTCAATATCAGCTTCGAGATTCTGGCCGCTGGACGATATAGCAAACTTCATAAGACCTCCTTGTTATTTCCCCGTCGAGAGCTTTTCTATCTCCGTCTCGAGTTCTTTCAGTTCGCCCCGCAACGCTTCGGCCTGTCCCCTCAAGAACTCCAATTCCTGCTCGCGGGTCGGTCTTGGAGCATACGGCTGAAAGCCATACCCGCCGTAGCGTGGAAAAGCATAATTGAACCTGGGGGGGAAGGCATATTGATGCGGGATACCTCTCGATGGATTACAGAACCCCCGGCCTCCACCTGTCATCGGTCCCATCCCGTTGGGGCCGGTACCGTCAAAACCTGGCATAGCACACCTCCTCTTTGTGTATGTCGCTATCTACTTATTTTCTTCCAGGTCATGCATCCTGGATTCTATTTCCTCCAGTTGACTCTTAATCGCTTCCGCCTCGTCTTTCAAGTAGTTAAGTTCCTCTTCTCTGGTCATCGGCGGTGTGAACGGCGGATAAGCGCCGGCTGGCGGCATACCCTGATAAAAAGGAGCATTATATAAACCTGGCGCGGTAGCGCCGGCATAATAGCCGCACCTCGGCAATCCCCCTCTGCCCCTGCCGATATATGGCCAGGGCGGGGAGCTACCGCGAAAACCGAACCCCATGCCGCCGGAGCCGCGACCGTAGCCGCCACCTCTTCCGAATCCGTAAGTCATTTCATTTACCTCCTTTGAATGGTATTTGTTATTGCGTTTACCAGCGGGGATAAGACACGAATGGATTAAACCCGTATCCGGCCATTCCCCGTCCTCTACCGCGGCCGATACCGCGACCCGCACCGCGGCCAGATCCGCGATTTAAGTTGAACCAGCCTCTTCCGTAGGCAGGACTGGCAAATCCCGGTCTACCAAAACCGGTACAGTAACCGGCGCCTCTGCCGGTCATAGGACCCATTCCCCGCGGTCCTGTTCCGTCTCCAAATGGCATATCACTCACCTCCTCTCTTTGTCCGCTAAGGGCATTGCCCGTAAAATTACCAGTTTCGCCTTCCTCTTAGTCTTCTGCCGCTTCCCGGCCCGGGCCTCCAGGGCCGTACCGTCATGATGTCGGGTGTACTGCAGGTAGGACAAAGTTCCGGCGGAGCTTTAACCATCTCTTCGAAAGGCACTTCCCACTCGTGACCGTTTCCGCACCTGAAACTGCGCTTGGACAGTTCGTAGTTGCCGCCTTCAATCCTTATCGCCTTTCCATTGAGCAGGGCATCGGCTGTTTTCTGCCTCCCGGAAAGTAATATCCGGGCGAACGTTGGGCGAGATATGTTCATCTTCTGCGCGCACTTTTCCTGATCGAGGCCTTCAAGGTCTTTCAGTCGTATAGCCTCCGCTTCCTCGATTGATATCCGGGTTTCCTTCAATTGAGCCAGCGGTACTCCGGCGGGTTTAAAGAAGGTGATTCCGGGTATATAATCTACCCTGCGTAATAGTGGCTGTCTGCTCAATTGTTCACTCCTCTACACCGTAATTATGAGCTAATGTCCACGGATAACGAATTTTATACATATACATTATGAGCATATGTCCATTACTATGATAATACCTTTTCAGCATAATGTCAATAGTTTTGGCACTAACCGGAGAAATATGATGTGTGGAGAAGCGGGGGGATAAAAAGAAAAGGATGGCGACCCCGGTGGGATTTGAACCCACGATCTCCACCGTGACAGGGTGGCAT
>CAYPYL010000044.1:0-7980 GCA_964414605.1 uncultured Dehalococcoidaceae bacterium | reverse complement strand
AAAGCCGTGGGTTTGAACATGGCGTTGGGGTAGGTGTCTATCAGTATGGCATGCGGAAGCAGGATTATCATGGCAACAAGCGCGGACATTACAGCTGGTATCACGCCGAGTACGTAGGCGGCATAAACCACGGGGGCGAAGAATATTAGGCCCAAAAAGTCAATCCCATAGAAATTATGGAGGTTGTTGAGAGAATTCTGCAGCGATGACCAGCCGAAGGCCCCCCCGATTACGGGCAAATAATAAATAACGGAGCATAACACCATAATAGCTATGATGTATCTCAAGTGTACGTTTGACCACCATCTCTTTTTGTTGTGTCTGTAAATCATCTTCGGCCTCCCTGGTTGTCTGCGGGGTATGGTCGCTTTATCGCCACGGCCTCGTTTATGGCAACAGGTATTGCGGGCATTTTCATTAGCCTGCCCTGTAATTTCAGGCTACTCCTGCGATGCCATGGCCAGCAACCATGATAACCCCATATTTTATCGGGGAATTCACCCAGTCCCGCAGGCACGAATTCCCAAACTGCGCGGAATATATTAGTTAGCCTTGCTGCCATTCTTTGATTATCCCCTTTATCTCTTTTAAATCATCTATCAGTTCGCCGGCCGGAACGTCGGGCAGCGCTTTAATGAGATTGGCCAGCGGGTTTTCTTCTTCCTCATCATCGCTGAAGAGGTTGCTGATTGAATCGGCGCCGATATCATCCACCTTTGCCTCTTTCTCGCCTTCCGGCGGGGCGGCGACCCCCGCGCTTACCTCAACCACTTTGATTTCCTCTCCGCCTTCAATGAGGGTGGCCGCTTCCAGATCAAAATCATCCGCATCGGTCAATTTCTCATCCGGGTCGACGGTCAGCTCATCCAGCGGCCCGTGAGGCCCGGCAGGAATGTCTTCTTCTTCCCCGGAGGTAGAGGATTCGTCGGAAAGCTCCTGTAATTCCTGGGTCGTTTCTTCGAGGTTTTTAGTCCTGCCGCTGATTTTTTCTTCCATCTCGGCAATCTGTTCGGTGGCGTTGTCTTTAGTGGCAGAATTTTTATCTTCCGGCTTTTCTTTGGATTTGCCTACTTTAAACCCTTTAATCCTCATTTATAACCTCCTTGACGGCAGTCTGTACCAAGACTGTCGTTTGAGCGCTCTTATATTACCGGAATAGACCGTCCCGGTATGCCTTGGATAATATCGCGTATACATCGTAAAAGTTCGTCTTGCCCTGCTCGGTGATGCGTTTCAGGACATCAGACCTTTGTTTTAATAACTTGTATATCTGCCTTCTCTTTTCCTCCGGAAGGCCGCGCCTGGGGGCGATTTTATTCTCCAGGAGATAGGAGTTCTGGAAACCGCGGAACAGGAAGGTGTCGTTCAGGGGGTTCCAGCAAAAGGTCTCGATGAAGGAAAACGAATCGCCCACGGAGTCGTAGCTGACTATCTCGTTGACGCTGGTGAGTCGACGGGCAAGGCCACCGTTGGCAAGGCGGACCTGCTGGCAGATAACGACGACGTTAAGGTTGTCCACGTATGTCTTGGGTACGCTGATGGGGTTGCCGGTAACACGCTGTATAAGCTTGGATACGGATGCAGCGTGGAAAGTGCTCATAGTTGCATGGCCGGTTTGCATCGCCTGAAAGGCAATGGCGCCTTCGACACCACGAATCTCACCGACGATTATCAGGTTGGGTCTCTGCCGCAGGGCAGCCTTGAGAAGGTCGAACATGGATACCTCGGAGGAGTCGCCCCCTTTATCGGAACCGCGGGTAACCCCGCGAATCCAGTTATGGTGCGGCACCTGGACTTCCGGGGTATCTTCGATGCTTACTATCTTGGCATCCGGGGGGATAAAGGTGGTGAGGGCGTTCAGCAGGGTGGTTTTACCGGAGGCAGTTTCCCCGGATACCCAGACATTCATACCTTCTTGAAGTATGATAGAGAGGTAGGCGGCCATATCGTAATTCAACGCGCCGAACTGGATAAGCTCCAGGATGCTCAAAGGCGTATCGCTGAATTTCCTGATGGTGAAATTGCTGCCCCGCTTGGACACGTCCGTGCCGTAGACGATATTGATACGAGACCCGTCCGGCAGGGTAGCGTCGACGACAGGTTCGCGGAAGGTGACCGGGTGTTTGATGCCTTCCGCCAGCTCGATGACGAATTTGTCCAGCGACTCGTTGGTCTCGAAGCCGATGCTGGCCCGGAGACCGCCGAATATCTTATGCTCCACGAAGATGTTACCCAGTCCTGAACAGGAAATATCTTCGATATTGGGGTCGAGTATCATCGGGTCCAGAAGACCCATGCCTTCCAGCTTGCGCCGCAGCAAATAGCGGAGGCTTGTGTACTGTAATCTGGTTATACGTATCTTTCCTTTGGAACTTCCTTTGGACTTGAGGAAAGGTATATTTCTTTCTTTTTTATCATTACCCTTTTTATCTTCCTTGCCCCCTTCCGGGGTCTTATTACTATCCTGTTTCGGCGCATCCGGCTTACGCCCGCTGACGGAGACAACTCTATCGACGATATTCATAATGATTTCAAACCGCTTTCCGGAGTCCATCACGCCTTCGAGCTCTTCAACGTAGTCGGCGAGCCGCAGTTCTATCTCGTCGAGGGTGCTGTCCTGGGCGTCTATCATACTCGGTTCCACGGCGACATAGTAGTCCCTGATATCGTCCATGTTGGCCAGGACGTGCACGAATACACCGCCGCCGACGTTATAAATAAGGTTGGGGTCCTTGGTGCCCTTCAACGCCCGCGTTACTTTTTCGTAATAATCCGGGATTTTTATCTTATCTTCCGGAAGCATGCGCAGGTACTGGAGAAGATGCGGGTTTTCCTTGCAGATTTCCTGGAACTCGGCCGGGAGTTTCACGTATACCGGGCATTTCTCCAAGGCAGCCCCGCATTCCTTGCCGCATTCCCCGGGACAACCCTTTATTTCAAATGGTAGACGAAGCATCTATTCTCCTAAACTCTGGCTTTCGCAAGCGGGATTATCCGCATTCCCAGTTTGGGTTCGATATCGAAACTCACCACGTCGCCGGTAGGGCGCTCGGCGCCGCGTACTTTAAGTACCTCCATCAGTTTTATCATGCTGTCGCCGACCTGCTCCAGGCGGAGCCTGAAACGCGCGTCGCATAACGACCGCGTACGGGCAAGCATATCTTCTTCAAAAGCATAGGAATGCGCCACCACGATTATCGTTTTTCCCTCGTCACACAGGGCTTTGCACCTGGAGAAGAAATCGATGATAGCCACCGGGTTGCTGTGAGCCACCAGCAGCGTGATGGAGTCCACTATTATCAGTTTGAACTCCTGCGGCTGTTTGGAGAAGTGGTGTGTCAGCACGTAAAACGGCTTCTGGCCGCCCTGCATGCTGCTGTGAAAGGTCAGCGGGTAAATCCGCAGGTGGTCTGCCAGAAAATGGTCCATCACGTTCATCGCCAGCGACTCCATCTGGCTTATCAGGCTCCTGACATTGTTTTCCGTCGTATAGTAAGCCACCGAGATTTCGCCGGTTACCAGGGTGCCGTTGGTCAGGTGCTGGCAGAGGACGCTTTTGCCGGCATCGGAGTGACCTTCGACGAGGCATAAAGAACCGAGAGGAATCCCGCCGCCCAGCTTTTCATCTACTTCCGGCACGCCGGTAACTATGAAATCCTTTTTCTTCTTTGTAGCCATTGTTAATCACCTCTTTCGCGCGGGGTATTTCAGTTTTTACGCTTTTGAGGAGAATCATCATTATTCTCCTCCAGGTTAAGGTCGATACAGAACTCCTTGCTCTTACCGTCACCGTTGGGAAATACGAGCTTCAGTTTCGGTGTCGACTCTTTAGGTTTGTCCACCTCGATGATTTCCTCCTCGGTCGGTTCAGACTCGCTGGCGGTTTCGGTCCAGGCAGGTATTACCGGGTTGAGCGGGGCATCGCCTCCCGTCAGGATGCCATGGAGCGACAGCATGGACTGGCTCCAGACTTCCGCATTGTTGATGACCTCGGGTCGCTCCGCCGATATTTCCGCGAGGTGTATAATGATTTCCTTCAACTCCGGAGATAGGTGCCCGCTGATGCCGTAAACTTCCAGGAACGTGGGCAACTGGTCGTAGCCTATTTCCTGCTTGGCCCTGGAAATCCAGTTGATTAAATTGGCAAGCATATTTACCTTCGGTATAGCCGAATCCGCTTCGGCAGTAGTAATCCTGTCATAGTCCACGGGCTGTTCCTCCTCTTCAGACATCTCTGGTTCAGGCGTGTAGGTTTCACCTTGTTCTATAAGTTCTTCGGGTTCGCTGAATTCGTCATCATCGCCGAATGTTTCTTCTTCAAGGGCATCTTCGGGAGAAAGCTCTGTTTCATCCGGAGAGAGTTCCATTTCATCCGGAGAGAGTTCTGTTTCATCCGGAGAGAGTAGCGAATCTTCCGGTAATAAGTCTGCCCCATCGCCGATCTGGCTTTCATCCGAGGCCATGCCGGATTGTTCTCCCATCGGGTTCTCCATATTGAGCAGGTCTTCGTCCTCGGGGACAGTTTCCTCTTCACCTTCGTCAGACTCTTCAGTAAATTGCTCGGCAGGTAAAGCATCTTGAGGCACTTCGTTCAGGGCCTCGGCGGCTTTATTGCCTATTGCGTTCGCGATGGCGCCGTCGATGGTCACTTTCTGCTGGCCGTCACCGCCTAGAGCTGCCAGTATAGTGGAAAATTCAGTAGATGGCAGTTCCATGTTGAGCAGGTAATCTCTCACGCTGGCCAGTGATTGCTTTACTTCGCCCTTCAGCAGTTTTATTTCATCTTGCATCGTTTCTGTTTGTTTATCTTCCGCCATGACGTTTTACCCTCCTTTTCCTTCGAGCTCTTCTCGAAGGCTTTCCCGTACCAGATCATTAGGGATAGGTGTTTGAGCTTCCATGATGTAAATTCGGATATCAAAGAGTATCTCTTTCAATTCATCGCTAACCCTCTGTAATTCAGTTTCCACTGAATCGACCCCGGTTTCCTGATTAATATCGGTATTGGTTTCCATGGTGCCTCCTTATATTTGAGCTACGGACGTAAATAACGCATCGGCTAAAGCCGGCAGTATCAGCAATGCCAGCCCGGAAATAGCCGCCGTGATACTAAAATTGCTTAAAATCTTGTATTTACTCCCGCCTTCCGCCAGAGTGGGAACAATGGAGTTGGCTACAGTGAATATCAGCACCAGCGGCAGCACCATCTGGTGCATTATCTCCAGTCCGGAGAGATTGAAGCTTGAGAGTGAACTGAAGGAGGGGGCTCCGGACATTGCTGGCATTGTCTCCTGGGCTTTATCTACCATTCCGCCGAAAGCCACGATAACCTCGGTAATGAAGACCAGTATAATAACCACGGCGGTGTGCATGGTGACGCACAGCCAGCGGAAGGGGCCGGATATCGTCCTTCTTTTTGCCCTTAGCAGCGCGATCTGGTTGGCGAAGGAGGCGGCATGCTGGCCTGCCATTCCCGCCGAACCGCCCACCTCGATAGCGTCATAGAACATCCCCACGCTGCGGTGGGCGAGCTCGCTTCCGGTCTCGTCGATGAATATCTTCCATGACAGCCTGGACTTGATACCGGCGGAAAGCCTGGTATAAAGATTCTTTACCGAGCCCCTTAACACATTAATAGCGTCGAGGTCCAGCCTCCCCAGCGCGGCGTTTACCGTCGTGCCCAGGGCGGTACAGACACCCCCCAGGGAACGCAGGAACGTCCCCACTTCGTCGTCCCTCTTGGATACCTTGCGGTCGTCCCGCGACATTATGTATCCGACGGGGAAGATAATCCCGGCAACAATGAGCAGCGCCAGCCCCAGGTTCTGACCGGTCAATAAAAAGAGGGCGCCGATACCCACGGCAACACCTAATGCGGGTTTAAAGAACTTACGGACGAGTTTTTGCTCCTTGGAACCCGCCCAGCGCAGGACCACGGTCTCCTTTGGCGAGACCAGCCAGATAAGCCATACGCCGACGGCGGTAGTGCTGATGGCGATGAACGCCATCGCTATAATGAGCGATGTCTCGATTTTCCATATCATGGTGGAGACTATCCCGATAACCACCACCAGGACTGCCGAAAGGATTAAGGAGACATAAGCATCGGTCCACATTTTCAGTCCTTCCAGGCTTCTTGTATATTCGTTTTCGTAGTCCTCGGCGCGGGCATGGGCTTCCCTCATGAGAAAATCAGCTTCCGGTTCGCCGGAAATAAGGGAACTGGAAAAGCGCAGCAGCAGTCCTTTCACATCTTCTTCCTTGAGCGGTTCTCCCACGGCGCGGCAGGCGCGGGCATAATCGTACTTCAGTCTTTTCCGGGCCAGCTCGACCCTGTTAAAATATTCCGCGGAAGCGCACTGTAGACTGGCGGAACGCTCGAAAATCTGGTCGCGCGGCACGCCGGAGGCGGCGATGGTGGACATGTAGGAGAGCTGGTAGAACATGTCAAAGCTCATCAGGCGGTTGGTCTTATTCTTGCTTTTACCTTTTTCGCCGCCGCCCCTGGATATTAGTTTTTTCAGCTTTTCCAGCATTTTGCTTCCTTTACTGGACCACTATCCTGGTCTGTTCGGAGGGGTCCAGAGTATTATCGTCAATCTGTAAGTACAGGTATCCGTCATCCGCGGAGCCGTTGCCTATTATCTCCCCGTAATAGGCAATCTCCAGGTAATCACTATCGTCGACTACGGTATAACCGGGGAAATCGTAAGTAGCGCTTTTCGTCAGCCAGTATTCTATCTCGGTAAGCAGCAGGGAGACGTCCGCCGTTTCATCCGAGATTACCGTTCGCACCGTGCCGTCCGCCTGCCTGACGGTTATGCTAATATCAAATTCAATCTCGTTGTTCTGGATATTGGTAAGTCCCGATGAAAGACAGCGGTAGTAAACCGTCCAGGTGTCCGCCGGTATCTGACTGATGCCGGTCAGCGGAAACACGTGCCTGGCATACCTGGCGGTATCATCCTGGTTGTACAGCAGCCATCTTCCCGCGGTACTTTGCGGGACGAAGGTCCCATGGGTTATGGCGGCGCCGTCGGCATTAAGGGCTTCAACCAGCTCGTAATATTCGGTATTGCTGATGGTGGTATTCTCCGAGTGGGGAGAGAGCAGCGTATAAACGGGCTTCCAGAATGAAAAAGAATCAAAGACTCCGTTGGGAGTAGCCAGCGTTATCTCGCCGGTGGTGCCATCGCCGGGGATGGGATTAAGCCTGGCCAGGGTTTCCAGCCTCTCCTCGGGGTTGACGATATCCGGCTCGAAATAATCCGTCGGCCCGTTGAGTCCGATTCTTGCCTTTTTCCACTCGTTATCACTTAAGTTGTCGGTTGTATAAGGCAGCCATTCGGTATGGTATTCCCCACCGCCGTCGTAATAATGGACGATAAAGTCCCACTTATCATAACTGGCCAGCTTGGTCTGGCCGCTGTTCTCCACAATTACACGCAGGCGGTCCGCCCAGGAAAGGTACGTGGTGCGCTGTATGGTAAGGTCGGTCCTGGACACCTCGCTCTCTCTGAAGGCGATTTCATCCACGCTAAGGGCGGTGGCGTCCGCCGAGGTGAGAATTCCCTGGGACAATGTCATACCTCCCAGTACTATCATGGCTATGCACATAATTGAGACGACAATTGTCGCCATGTCATTGGCTCCTCAGTAATTATTCTCATTAGTCTTAAGTTGTTTCCTCCCGTAACGGCTCTCGCTATGGCGAGAAGTAGGCAGAAGCCGTAACCCCGCTCGGCGTGACCACGATAAACATGTTCGTGGTACCGGCGCCCACCGGTGGGTCGAGTTGGGCCCTAATCATTATCTGCTCATGGGGATTTAGCACATTCGGCTCAAACACCTCGGCGCCTCCGTTAAGATGTATCCAGGCCACCTCCCACTGGTCGTCTCCCAGGGTTTCTCCGGTGTAGGGGAGCCATTCCACATGGTAGGTGCCGGTGCCGTCGTAGTACTGCACGATGATATCCCACT
>CAYPYL010000043.1:0-8082 GCA_964414605.1 uncultured Dehalococcoidaceae bacterium | reverse complement strand
TCAGCCACGTAGATGCATTTCACGGGAGCTTCCAGGCCTTATGGGACGTATCTCTAACGGTAAAACCGGGAGAAATCGTCGCTATCATAGGCGCCAACGGGGCCGGTAAATCAACCCTTCTGGATACCATTTCCGGCCTGGTGCATCCGGCGAAAGGCAGCATAGAATTCGAAGGGAAAGTTATCTCCGGCATGGAACCCTTCCAGGTGGTGGGACTGGGCATTTCCCAGACCCCGGAAGGAAGGAGGATTTTCCCTGACCTGACGGTCCTTGAGAACCTGATGATAGGGTCTTACAATCGAAGGGCCAGGCCGGAACGGGACAATAATCTCCGGAGGGTCTATCACTTCTTTCCCGTGCTCGACGAAAGGAAGTCGCAGCTGGCCAGGACTTTAAGCGGCGGCGAGCAGCAGATGCTGGCCATAGGCCGCGGCCTGATGTCCAATCCCAAGCTTATGCTCCTCGATGAAATGTCGCTGGGACTGGCGCCTCTCGTGGTTAACGAGCTTTACAAGGTGTTAAGAGAAATCAGGGACAGGGGTATTACCATACTGTTCGTAGAGCAGAACGTGAGGCGCAGCCTCGCCGAGGCGGACAGGGCGTATATCATGGAAGCCGGACGTGTAATTTTAAGCGGCAATGCCGCCGAACTCCGGGAGGAGGAGCGTGTCAGGAAGGCCTATTTCGGCACCTGATGAATTAAGGATGCATTATAAATGACATTATTATCTGATTTAGCGACGCCGCTGGTGATGGGCGTCCTGCTGGGCGGATTGTACGCCGTCATTGCACTGGGCCTGTCGCTTGTGTTCGGCGTGGTCAAGGAGATAAATATCGCCCACGGCGACCTTGTCATACTGGGCAGTTATTTCGGCTATGTGGCGATGACTGTCATCGGGATTGACCCGATTCTAAGTCTTATTATCGGTATGCCTCTGCTATTCGGGATTGGCTTTGTCATCCAGAAGTACCTCCTGAACCGCGCTTTTAAAATATCCGTGGATGCCACTCTGATTATCGCCTTCGGCATCTCCGTGGTCCTGCAAAATACTTACCAGCTTTTATGGACGCCGCTGTCGCGCGGCCTGACCACCTCGTATTCTTTAGCCAGTTTTTCCGCCGGGCCGATTCATGTTCCGCTGACGTATCTGCTGGACTTCGTCGTCGCTATCGTTGTGATGCTATTGCTCCGCACGTTCCTGATGAAAACATACCTGGGAAAGGCTATCCGCGCCGCCGCTCAAGACAGGAAGGCTGCCCACCTGATGGGAATCAACACCGACCAGGTCTATGCCTATACCTTCGGCATCTCTGCGGCGCTGGCGGCCGTGGCCGGGATTTTCCTCGGCCTTACCTTTTCCTTTACGCCGATATCCGGGATGGGTTTTTTGATAATCGCCCTGGGCATCGTTGTTCTGGGCGGCCTGGGGAGTATCGTGGGCACTTTTGTCGGGGGAATAGCCTTCGGCCTTGCGCAGACACTGGGAGGTTATTTCCTGGGTCTCGCCGCCCAGATGCTGGTTGCCTACGTCATGGTACTGGTGGTGCTGGCCCTGATTCCGAAAGGTATATTCGGTCGCTAGGAGGGATATGAAAATAGCCGTTCGCCGGCCTCATATAAGGATGGTATCTCTGGCTGTAATCATCCTTGTACTCGTGCTGTTTCCGTTCATTGGCGTGCCGCGCGTATGGCTCCTCTATCTCTTCATGTTCTTTACCTATCTGGCGATGGCTAATATGTGGAACCTGCTGGCCGGTTACAGCGGCCTGATATCCTTGTGCCCCGGCGCTTTTGTCGGGCTGGCCGGCTATACCATGGCCATATTGACCTGGCTCGGCTGGCCGTACTATGTTGGCATAATTCTCGGGAGCATCGTGGCGGGGCTGTTCGCCCTGGTCATATCCTTTCCCGTTTTCCGATTGAAAGGCATCTATTTTGCCATCGGGACGCTGGTAGTGCCGGAGGTATTGAGGTATGTATTTATCATCTGGGCGCCTGTCGGTAAGCCGGTATACGGGGGAGGGGCGGGATATACGGTAAAGGGTGTGGCGGATGTCTCACAGGCGCAGGTGTACTGGCTGGCTTTAGCCATCGGCATTGCTTCCATATTCCTGATGAGGTATATACTGCGCTCAAAGTTCGGGTCCGGGCTGGCGGCTATCCGTGATAACGATGTCACTGCGGCAAGCTCCGGAATAAACGTTTATAAACTAAAGCTGTTCTCATTTGTTATTTCCGCATTTGTAACGGGCCTCGCCGGGGCTGTCTTTTATGTGTTCCAGGGGTACATCGAGCCGGCCAGCGCCTTCAGCGTGAGGTGGCTGATTTATATAATGCTGGCCACCGTCATCGGCGGCGAGGGCATCGAAGAAGGGCCTATCCTCGGAACGATAGTGGTGGTATTCTTGTATTTCCTGCTGGCGAGGTATGCCGATGTCAGCCTCATAATACAGGGCGTGATACTGGTGTCTATCATGCTGCTGGCGCCGCAGGGCATCATGGGTACTTTACGCAAAGTAAGCTACTATCGTACCCTGATAAGGGCGGTAACGGGAAAATAAGCCATGAGCGCCGTAAACTCCGCTACGGGGGTGCCTGGGCACGGGATAAGGAGCAGCCATGTTAAAGTACACAGACGGTTACATTAAGGCCGACGGAGTAAAGATTCACTATTACCGCACGGGGGGAGATTTGCCGCCCTTCATCCTTCTTCACGGAGCGACCGATAACGGCCTCTGCTGGACTCCGGTTGCGGAACTGCTGGCGGAGCAGTACGACGTTATCATGCCCGATGCGCAGGGACACGGATTATCCGACCGCTTCGACCGGGATTTTACCCCCGGTAATCACGCCGCACATGTGGTGGCGTTAATCAGGGAACTCGGCATAGAGAAGCCCGTCATCATGGGGCATTCCATGGGTGCCGATACCGCGGTGAGTATCGCCGTAACCCATCCTTTCCTGCCGAGGGCCGTCATTCTTGAAGACCCACCCTGGGGGGTGCCTCCGCCCGGGGCCGGAGACAGCGAGGAACAGAAAAAGCAGATGGAGGCTTTCAGGGAGATGCTGGTCGGGTTGCGCAATCTGACCCCGGAGGAAATTATCAAGCAACAGCGGACGGCCAATCCGCGCTGGTCGGAGGCGGAGCTCGTTCCCTGGGCGGAAGCCAAGCGCCAGTTCGACCCGTCGTTATTTTCCATGCCTATCGTCATTCTGCGTCCTTACGAGGAGCTGGTGCCTGAAATAGACTGCCCGACACTGCTGATTATCGGCGATAGCGGTATCGTGATGCCAGAAGTGGCTGAAAACGCCGCCGGACTGTGGAAAAGCCGGCAGCCGTTCCAGTGGGTGCAGATTAAAGACGCCGGCCACAATATACGCCGAGAGCAGTTCAAGGAATTTTGCGGCAAGCTGTTTTGCTTCCTGCAGGCGCTGCCCGACTGAACAGCCCGAGGATTTTAACATCACCCGGGGGGATTTACAGGTGGTAAACTCGGAAAAGCGTGTGGAAGCCCTGCTAAAACAGATGACCCTTGAAGAGAAGGTCTCCATGCTCGCCGGCATCGACTTCTGGCGGACGAGGAGAATCGAACGACTGGGCATACCCTCCATCAAGGTAAGCGACGGCCCCCACGGAGTCAGGACTGTGGCGGATGACGACCCCAACCATACCCTGCCGGCTACGTGTTTTCCCACCGGCGTGGGGATAGCCGCCACCTGGAATACCGAACTGGTAAAACGCGCCGGTGAGACGATTGGTGAGGAGGCACGGACAAGGGGCTGCGCCGTTCTCCTGGGTCCCTGTGTGAACATCCACCGCTCGCCGCTGGGCGGGAGGAACTTCGAGAGCTATTCCGAAGACCCGTATTTGTCCTCGCGTATCGCCGTGGCTTATATCAGGGGCGTCCAGAGCAGGGGCGTCGGTACTTCGGTCAAGCATTTCGCTTTGAATAACTCGGAGTTCCAGAGAATGACGATAAGCTCGGAAGCCGGCGAAAGGGCGATGAGGGAGATTTACTTCCCCTCTTTCGAGAAGGCGGTCAAAGAGGCCGGTACCCGCGTGGTGATGTGCTCCTATAACAGGTTGAACGGCACGTACGCTTCCGAAAACAGGTGGCTGTTGACCGATGTACTGAAGGACGAATGGGATTTTCGGGGTTTCGTCGTATCGGACTGGTTTGCCGTGCACAGCACCGCGACGGCGGCTATCGGCGGAGTCGACCTGGAAATGCCGGGTCCGGCACGGTATTTCGGAGACAAGCTGGCGGAGGCCGTCGGGAGCGGTGAGGTGGATGAAAAAACGATAGACGATAAGGTGCGGCGGATTCTGGGGGTGATGGTAGAGAACGGGGCGTTAGATGATAGCCCGCCTGTTACGAGTCGGGTCTCCGATGTCCCCGAACACGGGAAGCTGGCCCGGGAGGTCGCCGAAGAGTCTATCGTACTGCTGAAAAACGAAAACGGTGTCCTGCCGCTGGATATCAATAGCCTCCGGTCGGTGGCGGTCATCGGGCCGAATGCATCGGTGGCAAGAATCGAAGGGGGTGGCAGCTCGGCGGTAGAGCCATTTTATTCGGTATCCCCCCTGGAGGGACTGAAAGGCATATGCGGGGATTCTGTAAAGATATCTTACGAACAGGGCTGCCGCAATAATATCTTCACCCTTCCCCTCGACTCCGCTTATGTGACCGACGGACAAGGCAAACCGGGACTTACGGGTGAGTATTTTGATAACAACGATTTCTCCGGCAGCCCCGTAGCGACCCGTACCGATACGGCCTTTAAGCTCATGTGGATGAGCGGGACGGTGCCCGTACCGGAAATCAAAAACGACGGTTTTTCCATAAGGTGGAAGGGCTTTTTTAAGGCGACCGCCACCGGCAGGTATAAATTCGGCCTGGCGACCAACGGCTGGGGGCGTATCTATGTCGAAAATAAGCTCATGTGCGGCAATTGGGGCGACCGTACCGTGGTGGAGTTTCTCCCGCCCGAGACGGCCGGAGAATTTACCATGGAGTCCGGCAAGACCTACCCCATCTTGATAGAGTACGGTAAAAACCCCTATACCCCGGTCCCCATGCGTAGTATCAGAATCGGCTGCGATTTACCGCTGCCTCCCGACCTCCTGGAACGCGCGGTTGCCGCCGCTTCCCGCTCCGATGCGGCGGTAGTTTTTGCCGGACTAACCGAAGAGTACGAGAGCGAGGGGTTCGATAGAAAGACCATGGACTTACCCTCAAATCAGGTGGAACTCATCAGGAAAGTAGCCGAAATAAATCCGAATACCATCGTCGTGTTGAACAATGGCTCCCCGATAGGAATGGAGGACTGGATTGATAGCGTCCCCGCCGTGGTGGAGGCATGGTATCCCGGGCAGGAATGCGGCAACGCCGTCGCCGGAGTCCTTTTCGGAGCCGTTAATCCGTCCGGGAAGCTGCCGGACACCTTTCCTCGTCGGTACGAGGATAATCCCGCTTACGGGAATTATCCCGGCGAAAACGGAAAGATTTTTTATAAAGAGGGTATATTCGTCGGGTACCGCCATTACGACACGCACGGCATCGAGACGTTGTTTCCGTTCGGACACGGCCTTTCCTATACCGAATTCGAATACGGCAACCTGCGGGTCAGTCCCGCCGGGATTGAGGCGGGCGAAGAGATAAACGTCAGCATCGATATCAGGAATAAAGGTAACAGGCAGGGGAAAGAGGTCGTGCAGCTTTACATAAGTGACACTGAATCTAGGTTACCAAGACCACCGAAAGAATTGAAGGGGTTCCGCAAGGTGAATCTGCTGCCCGGGGAGTCAAAGACGGTTGATTTTACCCTTGACGAAGAAGCCCTGTCTTTTTACGACCCGGAAATAGGAAGCTGGGTAGCCGAGCCCGGTCAGTTCGAGGTGCAGGTGGGCAGCTCTTCGAGGGATATCCGGGTTAAAGGAACGTTTACTTTGATGCCGTGACGTCGGCGCCGGTTATGACTTAAAGACATCCACGGCGGCTTTATCGGTAGAGCCGGCGACTCCCGTATCGCGGTCGGCGAACTGTATCGCCCCGGTAGGGCACATTTCCACGCATTTTGGGCTTCCGCCGCAGACGTCGCAGAGCAGCACTTCCTTTTCCGGCGTTTGTACAATCGCCGAGAACGGGCAGGCGGCTATACACAGACCGCAGTTGTTGCATTTATCCTTGTCTATGGTAACCCACCCGGTCTCTTTGTCTTTGATGATGGCGTTGCGGCGACACGCCTCCATGCAGGCGGGCTGCTTGCAGTTGAGGCAGATGCGCGGGAACATCAGGCCGTCCATCACCAGCCTCTGTATCGTGATTCTCGCCCGGGCGGGATTGGGCTGTTTTTCCTTGACCATCGAACATGCCAGCTGGCAGATGCCGCAGCCCGTGCAGAATTCGGCGCGTATGAAAAAAGTCTTCTGTCCCATTGTTTTACTCTCCTGGATGGCTAAAGTAAGTGGCTGGGTTCTTTATCCAGTTTAAACCTTGCCAGCGTATCCGCTGTGGGCGTGCCTTCCGGAGTCCAGCCGCGGATTTCATAATATTCGTCCAGTGCCCGGTCGTAATCATCGCGGTCGAGTTTCTCACCCTTAAGCGGTTCCAGGGGCTGCGGCTGAAAGTATATGGAAGGTGGAATATCGTGCTCCCGGAGGGCGCCGGTCTCACGCTGTATGAATAATCTTTCCAGGTTCCAGATTCTTTCTCCCGCTTCTATCAGCTTCTCCGGAGTCATGTCCCAGCCTTTGACGGCGTTGATGGTCTCGCAGAAGTTGGCGTAATTCAGGTTGTGCGTGGAGCCGGGCCAGATGGTGGCGAATTTGCAATAGCCGAGGCAATCGATAACGGTGGTGAAGTTCTGCGTCCAGGCGGCCATCCACGGCTTGCCTTCCCAGGAGTTAAGCGCCGAGGCGATAGGCCGGCCGTATATCTTTTCCAGCACTTCTGGTGGCATGCCGAAAAATTCCAGCGAGCACCTGCCTTTAAGATGGTCGCTGCCGCGGTTGGCGGTGGCTTCACCGAGCGCCGTCGCCCGGGCGGCGCGGAAGTTTTGCGGGCTTTCGTGCATCATACCGCGCTGCACATACAGGTATTTTCCGGCTTCCGCCCTGAAAGCTTCCACCGATTTCGATGCCTGCTGGCCTATCATGCCTCCGAGACCTTCGTTTTTAGCCATCTGGTGCAGCAGGGTAAGTATCGATTCCTTATTGCCCCATTCAAGGTTGAGACCGCCCGTGTCCTTTTCGTTGATAATGCCCCGCTGCCACAACTCCATCAGCCAGGCGATATAGCCGCTGCTGGAACCCACGTCCAGCCCATAGCGGTTTATCAGCGTATTGGCGGCCAATATAAGCTCCCAGTCGGCGTTGCCCACCGCCGGCCCGAACCCTGCCATCATGTAGAACTCAGGGCCTTCACCCCAGACGCCCGCGTAAGGGCCGGAGTTGATGCGGTAGCGGTGACTGCACCGCAGCGGGCAGCCGTAACAGGCCAGCGTCTTGGTCTTGTACTGCTCCTCGAAGATTTCGTCGTCCAGGTGCCCCTCCGCCTCCTCGAAGTAGTTAGCCTGGTTATTCCTGACGGACATCGTCCCGCTCTGGTTCGCCACGGAGAAAATAGTCAGCGTTCCGTAGCGGGAAATGACGGGATAAATCTTGGTGCTGGTTATCTGGCGGAAATGGTTAGAGTATATTTCAAGCAGTTTATCGGGGTCGTGGACTTCGAGTCCCTGCCTGCCCCTGACGGCTATCGCCTTGAGCAGCTTCGAGCCCATCACACAGCCCATGCCGGTCCTGCCGGCAGCCCTTTTGAGTCCGTGCATGATATTGGCGAATTTCACAAGATTTTCGCCAGCCTGGCCTATCATGGCTATTTTCACCTGCGTATCGCCGAGGTCGTCCTGTATCAACTCCTGGCATTCGTAAGTATCGTGGCCCCAGAGGAAGGAGGCATCGCGAAACTCTATCTCGCCGTCGTGGATATAAAGATAGGTGGGGCGCTTTGCTTTGCCCTTGATGACGAGGTGCTGAAATCCGGCGAACTTGAGCTCGGCGGACCAGTGGCCACCGCAGT
>CAYPYL010000042.1:0-8102 GCA_964414605.1 uncultured Dehalococcoidaceae bacterium | reverse complement strand
GCCTGGGGGGCCAAGGTCTACGACCAGGTAGGCAGCACGGAAATCGGCCACTGGGGCTGGGAGTGCCGGTACCAGTCCGGCCTGCACGTCCACGAGGCGTTTTACCTGGTGGAAATCGAGGATGTCGATACGGGCGAACCCATCGAAGAACCGGGCAAAAGAGGCAAGATGGTGGTAACTACGTTCAATCGTATGGCCCAGCCCTGTATCAGGTTCGATGTCAAGGACCTGATACAGTGGAACTCCCGGCAGTGCGACTGCGGCCGCACCTTCCGCCTGCTGGAGGGCGGTATCATGGGACGCTCCGACGACATCACCAAGGTCAAGGGCGTGCTCCTTTCGCCTACGGCTATCGAAGAGGTGGTCAGGGACATTCCCCAATTGAGCAACGAGTACCAGGTGGTCGTCACCAAGAAGGGGGATATCGACGACATTACCCTGAAGGTGGAGATACTCCCGGAGCATAAAGATAACGAGGCCGCCATCAGGACGGTATTGGTCGACCAGCTACGCGTGAAGACCAACCTGGGTTATAAAATAGAATTTCACGAATACGAGAGCCTGCCGAGGTCCCAGACCAAGAGTCGCCGTTTCCAGGACCAGCGACCGAAGCAGCATTAGGAGCAATACAATGGCAGATAACTACGATATCAAGGGAATGGTGGAGAAAATCAAAGCCCTCCGGAAGGATGCCGAGGAGCTAAAGAAAATATCCGGCGGGATGCAGGCCGTGGACCGAAACACCGACCGCATTCTGGCGAACGTGAAGATGCTGGAAATAGATATCAGCGATGCGGCGGAATTCCTGGGTAAATAGTCCCGGGGGTTAAACGCCGTCACCACCCGACCCAGAGACTGCTCTTGAGTTACAGTCAAGGAGGGAGAGATGAACCCGCTTTCGTTGGACCTGTCCATCTTGAAAGATTTCAACTTCGAGAAACCGCCGGTAGGCGTCAAGTTTTTGTTAAAGAAGCCGGAAGGCATCGAGAGGTTGGATAAGAACCTGGCTTTCTGCGCCATGACCGCCGAAGCACAGGAAAGAGGAACCCCCTTCTACGTCGATATCAAGAATCACGCCTGCGCCCCCGGCACGTACGTTCTGGGACATGACCTCCCCCCGGTGGTTGAAGCGGGCTATTTCGGGGTGGCTTTACAGGCTTTTAAGGAGCCCTATGCCAACCGCCGGGTTTACAGTATCCTCCCCAGGTTAGATAAGGAAACCGTCGGCTGCGTCACCTTCTCGCCGCTGGACGCGCTAACGTTTAACCCGGATATTCTTATCATCCTTACCGACGATGTCAGCCAGACGGAAATCATCATGAGGGCAATCAGCTATACCACCGGTAAGGTATTGACGAGCAAGATGACCAACGTGCTGGGCTGCGCCTGGCTATACGCGTACCCGTATATAACCGGTGAAATCAATTACATAACCACTGGCATCGGCTTCGGCATGAAGCAGCAGAAGGCCTTCCCGGAGGGCCGGCAGGTCGTATCCATCCCCTTCGACTGTCTCCCGGTGGTTATACGCAACCTGGAGGAGATGCCGTGGGTCCCCCCGTCATACACGGAGGAGGGCGAAGAAATCGACAAAAAGCTATTCGATGACTTTGGTATCCCTTTTCAGTTCTAATACGCCTACCGCATTCCGGCGATTGAGAAGATTCCGGGCGACTCCACCAATTACTATCAGCGATTTGCCTACCTGTTCGTATTGAGAGTAACAATGAAGGAATACACCGAAAGATTAGGTTACGCGCCCCTGGGCAGGCTGCTTATACGCTTGAGTCTGCCGAGCATAGCCGGCACCATCACCGTAAGCCTGTATAACATCGTCGATACCTTCTGGGTTGCCAAGCTGGGCCACGAGGCCATCGCCGCGTTAACGATAGTGTTCCCCTACCAGATACTGTTCTTCGCGGCAGGCGGCGGTACCGGAATCGGCATCGGCGCCCTGGTTTCGCGGCGGTTCGGCGAGAATAACCCGGAAGCCGCCAATCACGTTGCCGGCCAGATATTCTTCCTGAGCGTATTCTGGGGTATTCTTTTCACGATCGCCGCCACTTTCTTCTCGGAAAGCATCCTGACGGCATTCGGCGCCACGCCGGACATCATGGAATACAGCACCCAGTACCTGGTAATTACTTCCTACGGCGCTACACCGATGATTTTTGCTTTAGTGTTAAGTAACCTCATCCGCGGCTCGGGCGACGCGGTAAAGCCAATGGTTATCATGATAACGGCAAGCGTTATTAATCTAATCCTGGACCCGTTCATGATACTCGGCATCGGGCCGTTCCCGGAGATGGGGATACGGGGCGCGGCGCTGGCCACGATTATCGCCCAGTCCTGCGGAGCTCTATTCGGTCTTTACTACTTTATAGCCCATAAAACGGCTTTCCGGATTAAAGCCAGCCACCTGCTCCCCAGTATACCCATCCTGCGCGATATCTATCGCGTGGGGGCTCCAACTTCGGTAATGGAACTTACCGAGAGCCTGGCGTTCGTGCTGTTCAACAAGGTGGTGTCTGCCTATGGATCAATAGCTATCGCGGCGGTCGGCCTGGCTATACGGATTTCCGACCTCGCCTTCATGCCGATTATCGGTGTCTCCAACGGTCTGCTGCCTATCGTCGGCTTCAATTTCGGCGCCCGCAACTTCAAACGCCTCTGGCGAGCGGTAAAGCTGGCATCGGTCGGTATCGCGCTGTTCCTCGCCGTGGCTACCGTATTTATAGAGATATTTACTCCTCAACTCATCAGTATCTTCAACGACGAGGCCGAATTGCTCGAGGTAGCCGTGCCTTCGATGCGTATAATACTGTCCACGATAATGCTGATAGGTCCCGAAATCATGTTTGTCACCGCATTCCAGGGGCTATCCAGGGGGACGACGGCGCTGATTCTTTCCCTGGTACGCCAGTTCATCCTCTTCGTGCCGATACTTTTCCTCTTTGCCCATCTGTTCGGCATGTACGGCGTCTGGTATTCGCTGCCGACCTCGGATATACTGGGCTTCCTGGTGGCGTACGCCTTTATCTACGCGGAATACCGGCATCAGAAGAGGGCGGGTATCTGGAAGGACGTTGCTCCGACGGAGAGCGCGTAACCGCTCATCTAAGTAATTTCGAAAAGCTCCTCTGCGTTTTGTGTGGTAACTTCGGCTATTTCTTCTTCGCTTATGCCTTTTAAAGCCGCCGCGCCCTTCAGCGACCGGAGCACGTCCGCCGGACTGGACGTAAACTCATTAGGGCTACCCCGCTGGTACACCACCGGGCTGTCCGTCTCCAGGAGCATCCTCTCCAGGGGGACTTCTTTGACCGTGCGCCGGTGCTCTTCATGATACTCGACGGCGGGCGTTACCGAGATATAGTAGCCGGAACTGATGATATCCCGCCGCACGCTGGAAGTCCCCGTGTACCAGTGGAATACCGCTTTTTCAAGTCCGGCTTCCAGCACCGCATCCAGGGCGTCCCGCCAGGCGTAGCGTGAATGAATCAGCGCCGGCTTATCATGGTCTCCGGCTATTTTTAGTATTTCCCCCAGCACCTGCTTCTGCAGGGCTTTATCAGCCCCCGCCCTTACCCGTTTATGATAATCCAGACCCACCTCGCCGACAGCCGCCGCTTCATCGACATGGGCCTCGATGAACTCCAGGTTGGCGGCAATATCCGCCTCCCTGATGAACCAGGGGTGCCAGCCCAGCGCCGGGTAAATAAATCCCTTGTGAAGTCTGGCAAGCTCCAGCACTTTCACATTCGATGCTAAATCGGAGCCGACGGCCACTATCGCCGCCAGGCCGGCCTCTTTAGCGGCGATAAGGACCGACTCTATATCTTCTATTTCGTCCAGGTGGGCATGCGTGTCGATCAGCCGGTACATTTACCCCCCCTACGCAATCACCGCCGAGGGTTTCTCCTGGAAGGGGTGTGTCCTCAAGACCAGGGAAAAGAGGAACGGGTAGTTGGCCTTCAGGTGCTGAACGTAGTCCAGCCATTCGCTGGTAAGGTGGTCGTACATCCGCTCGATGTCAACGGCCAGGTGCTCCAGGTCTTCCTGCGGCAGATTCTTTAAAGATGGGCGGGCTTCCAACTCCTCGTCGAGGTGGGTGGTCGCCCAGAGCAAATCGGTAAAGCGGTCGTGCTCCAGCAGGTTGGGATTTTCCAGAAGGGTCAGCAGGTACGTCCTCTTGCCGGAGAGGTACTTCTTCAACTCTTCCAGGTCGAGCCGGCGAATATCAACATCGGCTTTCAAATTATAAGCAAAATCATTTGCCTGCTTGAAATCTTTGGCCGTCCATTCCTTGTTAATATTCAGTTGGCGGGAAATTTCCTCCCGGTTATCGAAATACTGGATAAGTTCGGCCAGGAGCCGATTGCCGATTTCACTGAAAAAAGCCCCGATGACCATGTTGAGCTTGTAAAGCATTGCCTGCTTTTCCCGGCGGGTCAGGATACGCTCGATGACGATGACGACGATAAACACCTCGAGGGGCAGAAAGGCAAAGTCGCCGAGCATGTAGATGAAGATGTGGTGCGGGTCGTGGAATATCAGGTAATGAATACCATAGAACAGAGCGGAAGCCGCCAGAAAAAAGGCGGCGACGAATATAAAGATACGATAACCTTTCATCATCTTCCTCCGGATTGATTACACGCTAATTTAATAGTATCATATCCGGAATCATGATATAACCACGGCAGCCATGTGACTATTGACACTTTGTGATATAATGCTTTATTTGACGGGAGTATTATGTAAAAAGGAGACGGCGATGGAGAAGTCAATCATCATCATCGGGGGAGGACTCACCGGGCTGGCTACCGGTTGCTACGGACGGATGAACGGATATAAAACGACCATCTTCGAGATGCACGACAAGGCCGGCGGGGTGTGCACCGGCTGGAAACGCAAGGGCTATACTATCGACGGGGCGATGAACTGGCTGGTGGGAACTAGCCTTAAAAACAGTTTCTACAAATACTGGGAAGAACTCGGCGCGGCACCGGGGTGGAAAATCCACAACCACGACCTGTTTTCTATTTTTGAAGATGAAGACGGCAAAGCCTTTAACATTTATTGTGATGCCGACCGCTTTGAGCAGTATCTGCTGGAGCTTGCCCCGGAGGATAAAGATACTATCAGGGAACTCACCAAAGGAATACGCGACTTCTCCCGCATGGACATACCTGACGAAAAACCTGGCGAGCTTTCAACTTGGTTTGATAAAATCAAGTCAGTAAAGATGCTGCCCATGATGATGTTTATTAAAAAATGGCTGAAGATATCCGTCGGGGACTTCTGCAAGCGCTTCAAAAACCCTTATCTGCGCCAGACGTTAAAGTCCGCTTTCGGCAGCGACCAGTGGCCCATGATGATGATCCTCTTTATGCTCGGCTATCAGCACGCTAAAACAGCCGGTTACGTTATGGGCGGTGCTCTTGAGCTTGCCCGCCTCCTCGAAGAGCGCTACCGCGCCCTGGGTGGAGAAATCCATTTCAAAGCCAGGGTTGTTAAAATATTAGTTGAGAACGATAAAGCAGTTGGTATAAAACTGGCTGACGGTACGGAGCATCGCGCCGACTGGGTTGTGTCCGCTGCTGACGGCCGTACGACCATTTTTAGCATGCTCGAGGAGAAGTATATCGACGATGCTATAAAAAATCGATATGATAATCCTGATCTCTTCTCACCTCTGGTATACATCGGGCTGGGCGTGGCAGGCCGCTTTGAAGAAATACCACCCGCCGTATCCGGCATGTCCTTCCCGCTTGAGACTCCTATTAATATTGCCGGCAAGGAACACCACAGGCTGGGAGTGCTCAATTACAGCTACGACCCTTCTCTCGCACCGGAAGGGAAAACCGCGTTAAAAGTCCAGTTCGAGACCGACTACGACTACTGGGAAAAACTATATCAAGACTCCGAACGCTATAAAGCGGAAAAGGAAAGGATTGCCGACGATGTCATTGACCGGCTTGATAAGCGTTTTCCCGGACTGGCCTCGCAGGTGGAAATGCGCGATGTCGCCACTCCCATGACCTGGGTACGCTATACCGGCAACTGGCGCGGCAGCTACGAGGGATGGATGTTCAGTGCCGAGACTTTTGCTTCATCAATGCGTAAAACCCTCCCCGGACTGGACAATTTCTACATGGCGGGGCAGTGGGTCAATCCGGGGGGCGGTATGCCCACGGCGGCTATGTCAGGTCGGCAAACAATACAATCCATCTGCCATCGGGACAAGAAGAAGTTCGTCACCAGCAAATCTTAGCTTGCGTTTATGCCCCGGTTATAGTTCAATAAAGCGTGACCACCATCACCATGTTTACCGGCAAGGGGGGAGTGGGCAAGACGACCTGCTCCGCCGCCACGGCGCTGCACTACGCGGCAGCAGGGCCGACACTGACAATCTCCACCGACGCCACCCCCTCGTTATCACACATCTTCGAAGTAACGGATAAACAAAAACCGGTTGAAGTCCTGCCGAACCTCTTTATCAGCGAAATCGGCGAGGATGAAATCAAAGAGATGTGGGACAGGAAATTCGGCCGGGAGGTATACGAGGTCTTCTCGGCTTTCGTGGATATCGACTATGAGTCTTTCGTGGAGTTCATGACATCGGTACTGCCGGGGCTGGGCGAGGAGTTCATGGTCGATTACATCAGGGAAATTGCAGCCAGGGGCATTTACGAAAATATCGTCTGGGACACGGCGCCGCTGGGGCAGACGCTCGGCCTGCTGGGTACGCCCGCCCTGCTGGGCAACCACTTGAGGATGGCGCCGCGCATCTACTCGAAACTAAAGCTCGGCAGGCAGAGCCGGGAGCCGGTGCTGGATATCCTGAAACGCTGGGAGGAGCTCTCCGCCGTCAACATGGCATTTTTAAGGGACCAGGTAAATTTTACGATGGTAACCATTCCGGAGGCATTGGCGGTGGAGCAGCTGGAGGGCACTTTCCGGGAGATGAACAAATACGGGTTAAAAACCAGGCAAATCGTTATCAACAACGTGGTAAAGTCCGATGATTCCGGATTTCTGCAAATCAAAGTTAAGCAGCAACAACAGTACCTGAAGCATATCCGCGAAAAATACTCGCATATGAAAATCATCGAGCTGCCGATGTTTCCACGGGAGGTCAAGGGGATGAAAAGGCTTAAAGATGTAGCGAAATTACTTTTTTCATAATAGTTAAGAGGAGGACTTTACAGATGGTTGAATCAAAATACGGCAAATACGTGGTAAGGCACCCCGTGGCGATAGGAGGGTTCGGCCCCGAGTTCGTCTACACGGGTGAAAAAGATTATAAGTCCGGTTTTACTATTATGTTCCTGCGCATTACGGAACCCACCCTCATGGAGGACGCCCCGCATTCACACGACTTCGATATGTACCTGTATTTCATGGCGCTCGACCCGGACGACATGGACGACCTGCATGCGGATATCGAAATCGGGCTGGGGGAAGAGCGGGAGATACATAAAATTACCCATACCACCAGCGTCTACATCCCTGCGGGGATGATTCACTGTCCGCTCGAATTCAAGAGGGTGGATAAACCCATTTTATTGGTGCACTGCACGCTGGCGTCCAAATACGTTAAGGACCCGGATAGAATCATACGGGACTGAAGATGCGTAATTAGGTGAGAGGGGCTGGCGCCCCTCTCCGCAGGCTACTCCCCTCTGTAAATCCTAACCCTTCACCACTGCTATCGGTCTCGTGCGGGCGACCTTTCTGGATATTCCGGCGCCATGCGCTACCCTGACCACGTCCCCGACGTCTTTATACGCCTCCGGGGCTTCCTCCGCCAGGCCGGACATGCTGCCCGCCCGCACGGTAACGCCGCGGGACTCCAGGTCGGCTAGTACATCTCTACCGGTGCGGCTTTTCTTGGCGGCGGACCGACTCTGCATACGTCCGGCGCCGTGGCAGGTGGAGCCGAAGGTCTCCTTCATCGCCCCCTCCGTCCCGACGAGCACATAAGATGCCCGGCCCATGTCCCCGGGGATAAGGATGGGCTGTCCTATCCTGATATACTTCTGCGGCAGGTCCGGGTGGCCGGGGGGGAAAGCGCGGGTGGCACCCTTGCGGTGGACGCA
>CAYPYL010000041.1:0-8139 GCA_964414605.1 uncultured Dehalococcoidaceae bacterium | reverse complement strand
CCACGCGCATCCAGAAATTCAGCGTTATCCGCTCTCCTTTTATCGACAAAGACTCCCAGGAGCAGTTCGAGATTCGCACGCACAAACGTCTTATCGACATCATCGAGACTACTTCCAAGACGATTGACGCCCTGACCAAGCTGAACCTGCCTTCCGGAGTGGAAATAGATATTAAGCTTTAAGAACCCCTGAAACGGTGAAATTATGACTGAAGGAATAATTGGCAAGAAGCTGGGCATGACCCAGGTGTTCGTAGAGGGCGGCAAGGCCGAGGCGGTAACCGCCATCGAGGCCGGTCCCTGCACCATCATGCATATTAAGACCATAGAAAAAGAAGGCTACAGCGCCGCCCAACTCGGCTTTGGAGAAGCCAAAAAGGCTAAGTCCGGCAGGCGCGGTAAAGGCAAGGAGAAAGAAAAAACGAAATTCAAGTACCTGCGGGAATTTAAACTCGACGAGAGCCAGCCGTTCGAGGCCGGCCAGACAGTCGATGTCAGCCTTTTTAAAGCAGGAGATGCGGTGGATATCACCGGTGTGTCCAAGGGCAAAGGGTTCGCCGGTACGGTAAAGCGCCACCATTTTAAAGGCGGCCCCAAGACTCACGGCCAGTCGGACCGCCACCGCGCGCCCGGCTCTATCGGCTCCACCACCACGCCCGGTCGCGTCTATAAGGGAATGCGCATGTCGGGACACATGGGAAGCCGCCGGGTAACCTCCATCAACCTGGAGGTAATTCAAACGGACCCGGCCCGCAACCTGCTGCTGGTCAAAGGAGCCGTGCCCGGTGGCACCAACAGCCTGCTGCTGATAAAACAATCCAAGAGAGGGAAGAAATAAAGTGAAGGTCCCGGTTTACAACCTTTCCGGAGAGGAAGTCCGGCAGATTGAAGTGAGTGATGCGGTCTTCGCCGTGCCGTTCAACGAAGCCGTGGTACACCAGGTGATGGTAGGTCTCCAGGCCAATGCCCGGCAGGGAACGGCTTCAACCAAGACCCGGGGCAACGTTCACGGCAGCACCCGTAAGCTGCACCGCCAGAAAGGCACCGGGTACGCCCGGATGGGCAGCAAGAAAAACCCGCTGCGCCGCGGCGGCGGCATAACCTTCGGGCCGCACCCCAGGGACTACCGTCAGGACACACCACGGAAAATGCGCCGCCTGGCCCTGAAATGCGTCCTTTCCGCCAAGGCTGGCGACGGTGAGTTGAAAGTGCTGGAAGGATTCGACCTTACCGAGCCCAAGACGAAGAGAATGGTAGAAATCCTGGCTGCCCTCGGTATTGAATCCTCCGCTCTAATAGTCACGCAGGAACCGGAGGAAAACGTCATAAAATCGGCCCGCAACATACCGGAAATCAAGACCATGCCGGCCGGAGTTATTAATATACTGGATATTCTTTCCCATAAGATGCTGCTGATGACCGAGGCTGCGGTACGGGTAGCGGAAAAATTATGGGGCAACGGATTAACACAAGGGGGAGATAATGCATCTGTACGAGGTGCTGCGACGTCCGCTGATAACCGAAAAAAGCACCGAACTCCAAGGACTAAATAAGTACGCTTTCGAGATAGCCTCCGGGGCAAACAAGCCCATGATAAAAGAGGCTGTGGAAAAAGCCTTTAACGTAAAGGTCACCGGGGTTAACGTCGTCACCATGCGGGGCAAAATGCGCCGAGTGGGGCGGCGAGAGGTGCATACGAGCCCCTGGAAAAAGGCAATCGTCACCCTGCAGCCGGGGGACAAGATAGAGTTCTTTGAAGGTGTATAGAATGAAGGGAGAAGCCTAGTGGCACTCAAGACATATCGTCCTACATCGCCGGGCCGACGCGGCATGAGCGGCTATACGTTCGACGAGATAACCAGGAGTAAGCCGGAGAAATCGCTGCTCCTGCCCAAGAAGAGGCAGGCGGGCCGCAATTTCCGCGGCAAAATAACCGTACGCCACCGGGGCGGCGGAGAAAAACGCCGACTTCGCATCATCGATTTCAAGCGGGATAAGATAGATATTCCGGGTCGCGTAGCCTCCGTCGAGTACGACCCCAATCGGTCGGCGCGCATCGCCCTCATTCACTACGTGGACGGAGAAAAACGCTATATCGTGGCCCCCGTGGGACTGAACGTGGACGACATGATTATGTCCGGCGAAAAAGCCGAAATTAAACCGGGCAATACCCTGCCCATGAAAAATATGCCCTCCGGTACGGAGATACACAACATTGAGATGGTGCCCGGCAAAGGCGGGCAGATGGTGCGCAGCGCCGGGGCATCGGCGCAGCTCATGGCCAAGGAAGGCAAATACGTTTTACTCCGCCTCCCGTCCGGCGAGCTCCGCCGCGTCCCCAGCGAATGCATGGCGACTATCGGGCAGATAGGGAACGTGGAGCACCAGAATATCAGCCTGGGCAAGGCGGGCCGCAAGAGGCACATGGGGTGGAGACCCTCGGTAAGGGGCTCCGCCATGAGCCCCCGCGACCATCCTCACGGGGGCGGCGAAGGCCGTTCGCCGATCGGCATGCCCGGTCCGAAGACGCCCTGGGGCAAACCTGCCCAGGGGTATAAGACCCGCAAGCCCAAGGCATCCGATAAGATGATTGTCAAACGCAGAATAAAATAGGCGGTTAGAGAGGTAGTATGTCAAGGTCAACGAAAAAAGGACCAGCAGTTGACGAAAAGCTGGAAAAGAAGGTAGACGCCGCGATTCGCTTGGGCAAGAAAACGGTAATCAAAACCTGGGCGCGGTCATCAACTATCCTGCCGCAGATGGTGGGACTTACCATCGGCGTCCACGATGGCCGGAGGCACGTACCTATTTATGTTAACGAAAACATGGTCGGTCACAAACTGGGTGAGTTCGCCAATACGCGTACCTTCCGGGGTCACGTCGCCAGGTCGGAAAAAGTCACCCAGGTAAGAAAGAGACAATAAAAAGTGGAAGTAAGAGCCGTAGCTAAAGACACGGGAATTCCGGCCGCCAAAGTGCGACCGCTGGTGGATATGGTACGCGGTAAAAAGGTGGACGAGGCACTAACGCTGCTCCGCTTTACGCCGACGCCCAAGGCAAAGGTCGTCGCCAAGGTGGTACAATCAGCTGCGGCCAACGCGGAAAATAATTTCCAGATAGACCCCGCCGATTTAAAAGTAGTCAGGATATATGTCGATGAAGCGCGCAGCTTGCGGAGGTTCCGGCCGCGGTCGAGGGGGCGGGTAAGCCCTATCCGGAAGAATTCCTGCCACATTACGGTAATAGTTGCGGAACAGGAGGGTTAATGGGTCATAAAGTTCACCCGATAGGTTTCAGGGTTGGTATCATCAAAGACTGGCAGTCCAAGTGGTACAGCGATACCCATTACGCCGAGTTCGTCGAGGAAGATAACCGACTGCGGGAAGAGATTAAAACCAAGTACCGGGAGGCCGCTATCTCTTTGATAGAAATTGACCGCCAGGCTAAAGATGTAACCATTACCCTGTATACCGCCCGACCCGGTATAGTCATCGGGAGAGGCGGCCAGCGGGTCGATGAAATGAGGCAGCACCTGGAGAAACTTATCGAAAAAAGAATAAGGCTGAACATCCAGGAGATCCGCCAGCCGGAACTGGACGCTTACCTGGTGGCGAGGTCCATCGCCGAGCAGATTGAACGCCGCGTAGCCTACCGGCGCGCCATGAAACAGGCCATCTTCCGCACCGTCCAGGCCGGCGCCAAAGGCATCAAGGTCAGCTGCGCCGGCCGACTCGGAAATGCCGAGATTGCCCGCCGCCAGACTTCACACCAGGGGCAGGTGCCCCTGCATACGCTGCGGGCGGATATAGACTACGGTTTCACCGAGGCGCATACCACCCTGGGCCGCATCGGCGTCAAGGTATGGATATACAAGGGGCAGATACTGCCCGAGCTTAAGGTAGTGGAAGAAGAAAAACCAGAAGAAGCGGTCGCTGAAGAAGCACCAGCGGAAAAACCAGAAGAAGCGGTCGCCGAAGAAGTACCAGCGGAAAAACCAGAAGAAGCGGTCGCTGAAAAAGCACCAGAGAAAAAACCCGCCAAGGCCGCAGCCATAGCAGCCCCGGCGGAGAAAAAACCGGAAGAAGCAGTCGCTGAAAAAGCACCAGAGAAAAAACCCGCCAAGGCCGCAGCCGTAGCAGCCCCGGCGGAGAAAAAACCAAAAGCGAAAGCCACTAAAGCGGAAGCCAAAAAGGCACCCGAGGCAGATGAAGAAGTAAAAACAAAGCCGAAAGCCCAAAAAACAACGAAGGCAGCCGCGGCTAAAGCAGCCAAAGAGAAAACTGTAAAAGAAGAAAAACCGGCCAAGCCGAAAGCCAAGAAGGCAACCAAGGCAAAAGCCACCGAATCGGCACCGGACGTAACACCAGAAAAGGAAGAGGAAAAGGATGCAGCAGCCTAAGCGAGTTAAATATAGAAAGGCGCAGAGAGGCCGCCGACGCGGCAAAGCCAATTCAGGCAACGTTATCGACTTCGGCGATTACGGCCTGCAGGCACTGGAGTCGGCCTGGGTGACGAGCGCCCAGATAGAAGCTGCCCGCCGCGCCATCACGCGACATATCCGCCGCGGCGGCAAGGTCTGGATACGCGTTTTCCCGGACAAACCGGTCAGCAAGAAAGCGGCGGAAACGCGCATGGGGAGTGGCAAAGGTGCCCCGGACCACTGGGTAGCCGTGGTCAGAGCCGGTAAGATTATGTTTGAAATGGCAGGAGTAGGCGAGAAGGTGGCGCAGGAGGCGATACGCCTGGCCTCTCACAAGCTGCCGATAAAGTCCAGGTTTATATTGAGAGAAAGCGTCGCCAAGGGCGGTGAATCCGCAAAATAGGGAGTAATATGGCGGAACTTGATGAATTCAGAAACTTAAGCACCGACGATTTAAAGAAGCAGCTGGAAGAGACCCACCAGGAGCTCTTCAACCTGCGCTTTCGCCTGGCCACCAAGCAGCTGGTGAATCACCGCGAAGTAAGGAGGGTCAAGAGGAAGATTGCCCGCCTCAAGACCCTGCTCACGGAGAAAGAACTGGGCATAAGGTAGGATATATTATGGAAGAAAAACGCAAGACCAGGTTCGGCAAGGTTGTAAGCGGTAAGATGGACAAGACCGTGGTCGTCGCCGTAGATACGCCCAAGCGTCATCCGCTGTACAAGAAGACCATCAGGAGAATCGTTAAATATTATGCCCACGACGAGAAAAACCAGAGCAAGGTCGGAGATACGGTAAGGATTGTGGAAACCCGCCCCACTTCCAAACTAAAGAGGTGGCGTGTGGCGGAGATAGTAACCAAGGGAGAAGTCGCGGATATCAAACCACAGGAGATAACAAGCTAGGATTTTGGTGAAACAGACATGATTCAGATGCAGAGCAGGTTAAAAGTGGCGGATAACACGGGCGCCCGGGAAATCATGTGCATCAACGTACTCGGCGGCACCCGGAGAAAATATGCGTACGTCGGAGATATCATCGTCGCATCCGTCAAAAGGGCCATACCCAACGCCGGCACCAAGAAGGGCGACGTTGTACGGGCGGTAGTCGTCCGCACCGCCCACCCCTACCGGCGCCCGGACGGCTCTTATATAAAGTTCGATGAAAACGCCGCGGTTATTTTAACGGATAGAAACGAACCCAAGGGCACCCGCATTTTCGGCCCCGTGGCCAGGGAGCTGCGGGACAAGAACTATACCAAGATTATTTCTCTGGCGCCGGAGGTCCTGTAAGGGCAGAATTACCATGAAAATAAAAAAAGACGATACCGTACTGATTATCAAGGGTAAGGACAGAGGCAAAAAGGGGAAGGTGCGCTTTTCCCATCCCGGTAAAAAGCAGGTAATTATCGAAGGCATAAATTTTATTAAAAAGCATTCGAAAGCCAGGGGAGCCGTAAGGCAGGCCGGTATTATCGACTTGGAGGCGCCCGTGAACATTTCCAACGTCATGCTGCTCTGCGATAAGTGCAACAAACCGGGGCGCATCGGCTACCGGAGACTTGAAGACGGGCGCAGAGTGAGAATCTGCCGCGCCTGCGGCGAGGTGATTGAATAATATGGCCAGACTTAAAGAAAAATACCGCCAGGAAGTCGTACCCCGCCTGATGGAAGTCTGCGGGTATAAAAATGTCATGCAGGCGCCCCGACTTGAAAAAATCGTGCTGAACATCGGCGTCGGCGAAGCCATTGCCAACGCCAAGGCGCTGGAAGCGGCGGAACAGGACCTGGTAGCTATCGCCGGACAGCACGCCGTCATTACCCGGGCAAGAAAGTCCATCGCCGCTTTCCGGTTAAGGACGGGAATGCCCATCGGCCTGAAGGTAACGCTGCGTGGCGAACGTATGTATGATTTCTTCGATAAGCTGGTCAACGCGGTGCTACCCCGCATGCACGAGTTCCAGGGCGTCTCCCCGGACTCCTTCGACGGACGGGGTAACTTTACACTGGGACTCCAGGAGCAGATACTCTTCCCGGAAATAGAATATGACAAAATAGATAAAGTGAGAGGGATTGAAATATCCATCATCACCACCGCTGAAAAAGACGAAGACGGCAGACACCTGCTGGAACTGCTGGGAATGCCCTTCGCCAGGGATGGAGCGAGTTAGTTATGGCTAAAAAGTCGATAGTTATCAAAGCCGGACGCACCCCCAAGTATCCGGTGCGGCAGTACCACCGGTGCGCGCTTTGCGGGCGGCCCCGGGCTTATATCCGCAAGTTCGGCATTTGCCGGATATGCTTCCGCAAGCTGGCGCTGGAAGCCAAGCTGCCGGGGGTAAGGAAGTCCAGCTGGTAATATTTTATTAAGGAATATTTGGTATGACAGTCACAGATCCAATTGCTGATATGCTAACCCGGATAAGGAATGCCATCATGGTTCGGCATGATAGCGTCCAGGTGCCCGCTTCCAAAATCAAGCTCTCAATCGCCAGAATCCTTAAAGAGGAAGGCTTTATCAGCGACTACGAGGTTGTCAAGGGCAAACCGCACCGGGCAATAAAAATTCAGCTCCGTTACATGGATGATAATAAACCAGCTATCTCGGGACTCAAGCGTGTTAGCAAGCCGGGATTGAGGGTATACGTGCAGAAGAAGGAAATACCGCGCGTGTACGGCGGCCTGGGCATTGCCATCGTCTCCACGTCCAACGGTCTAAAGACGGGGCATCAGGCCTGGCGCCAGAGTTCCGGTGGCGAGTTGTTATGCTACATATGGTAAACCGTTTCTGGAGTGATAGATGTCTAGAGTAGGAAAAATGCCGATAGATATACCGTCCGGGGTGACGGTAAATATTGCGGGGGAGACCGTTACGGTAAAAGGCCCCAAGGGGGAGCTTAGCCGCTATCTGCCCACGGAGATGCTTATCAAACAGGAGGGCAATATCCTGACAGTGACCCGACCCAGCGAAAGTAAGAAGCACCGCTCTTACCACGGTCTCACGCGGAGCCTCCTGGCCAACATGGTGGAGGGGGTATCCAGGGGATTTGAAAAGACGCTGGAGATTGTCGGCGTGGGCTACCGCGCCGAGAAGACCGGCGAAAAACTGATGCTCCGCATGGGCTTTTCTCATACGGTAGAGGTAACGCCGCTGCCGGGGGTAACCTTCTCCATGGAGGGAAACAACCGCATTAAGGTCAGCGGTATCAATAAAGAAGACGTCGGCGAAATGGCCGCCAAAATCAGGGCTATCCGACCGCCGGATGCCTATAAAGGCAAGGGCATCAGGTACGCCGGAGAAGTAGTACACCTCAAACCGGGCAAGGCCGGTAAGGTTGTTGGCGGGTAATTATCATGAGAAAATCGACTACAAGAGAAGCGCGTAGTAAAAGACATTACCGGGTCAGGCAGAAGGTCGAGGGAACCGAATCCAGGCCGCGACTCTGCGTGTTCCGCAGCCTGAACCATATATACGCCCAGGTGATCGACGATTCGCAGGGACACACGCTGGTCTCCGCCTCCAGTCTCGATACGGAGATTAAGAATGACTCGAAAGGAAAAACCAAGACCGGCCGGGCGGAATTGGTAGGCTCGCTGTTGGCCAAACGCGCCACCGAAAAAGGCATCAGCCTGGTGGCCTTCGACCGCGGCGGTTTTAAATACCACGGCAGGGTAAAAGCTCTGGCGGACTCGGCCCGGAAGGGTGGACTGAAGTTCTAAG
>CAYPYL010000040.1:0-8201 GCA_964414605.1 uncultured Dehalococcoidaceae bacterium | reverse complement strand
AGTGGAGCTCCCAGAACGAGCAGGACAACCGCCTGCTCGCCCGCCAGGCCTACGTACCCGTGCTGGAGCCCTGTTCCGCTCAAGAAGCTAAAGACATGATGGCGGATGCCTTCCGCCTCTCCGAGGAGTTAGGGCAGATGTTCATGCTGCGCTCGGTAACACGCATCGGCCATGCCCGCAGCGACGTTGTCCTGGGAGGCATTGAAAAGAATGTAAAAGAGGCGAAATTCGTAAAAGACTTCCGGCGGCTGGTATGCCTGCCGGCCAATTTCAGGAACAACCGCCGTCTCGTCGTACAGAGAATGGCAAAGATATCGGAGGTGGTGGACGAACTGCCGTATAATCACCTTACCCTGAAAAAAGGCGCCAGGCTCGGCGTCATTACCTGCGGTATCTCTTACGGCTATGCCCTGGAAGCCGTGAAGTGGCTGGGGCTGGAGGACAAGGTATCCGTCCTGAAAATCGGCACTCCTTACCCGCTGCCCGCCGGACTGACCAGGCAGCTGCTGAAAGCGGTGCCGGAAGTACTGGTGGTGGAGGAACTGGAACCCTTCGTTGAGGAGGCTGTAAAAGTCGTTGCCAAGGATAGCGATATCAATGTGAAAATCCACGGCAAGGATCTCCTGTCGCTGGTAGGGGAGCTTTCCGTGAGGCAGGTCTCCGAGGCCCTTTGCAAACTGACGGGCGTAAAGCCTCCGGTGGACTTCGCGCAGCTGGATAAAATCCAGGCGGAGACGGCGGAACTGCTGCCTTTGCGCCCCCCGACCATGTGTGCGGGCTGCCCGCACCGTGCCTCCGCCTACGCTATCAATATCGCCTGCCGGCGTTATCAGCAGGAGACCGGAAAAGAGGCGGTAAAGACGGGGGATATCGGCTGTTACGCCCTCGCTGCCAACGCGCCGCTGAACTCCGACGATGTAGCCATCTGTATGGGGGGCTCTTTCGGCCTTGCCAACGGGTTCGCTCATGTCGTCGATGCGCCCGTGGTGGCACATCTCGGCGATTCCACCTTTTTTCATTCCGGCATCCCACCAATGATAAACGCAGTCTATAATAAAGCTAACATAACCATGGTGGTGATGGACAACTCGACGACCGGCATGACCGGCTTTCAGCCGCACCCCGGCGCCTCCGGCGATGAAACGCTCGATATTAAGATTGAGGATATCGCCAGGGCAGGCGGCGTAAAGTACGTCGAAGTTGTGGACGCCTTCGACCTGCCCCGGTTGATTGATGTCATGGAAAAAGCTATCAGGTACGAGGGTCCTTCTCTCGTCGTCGCCCGCCGGCTCTGCAATATACTCGATGCGAGAGAGAAGAGGAGGGCCGGAGAGAAGACCGTTCCTTATGTGGTCGACCCCGAGAAATGCCTGGCCGGCAGTCCGCCTTACTGCCAGGCCACCTGCCCCCTGCATATCGATATCCGCGGCTATGTCGGCCTTATCAAGGAAGGCAAGTTCGACGAGGCGCTGGCCCTGATAAAGCAGACTTTACCCTTCCCCGCCATCATCGGCCGGATATGCACCCGCCCCTGCGAAGGCAAATGTAAGCGCTCCGAGGTCGAGGAAGCCGTGGCGATTAATGCCCTGAAGCGTGCGGCATCCGACTACGGTAAATATAAGGAAGATTATACCATCGCCGCGGAGAAGAAAGAAAAAGTGGCGGTGGTCGGTGGCGGACCGGCCGGTATCATGGCCGCCCATGACCTGCGCAGGGCCGGTTATAAAGTGACTGTTTTTGAAGCCCTGCCGAAACTGGGTGGAATGATGGCGGTGGGCATACCGGAGTTTCGCCTGCCCCGGGATGTGCTGGGGGAGGAAACCGATATTATCAGGAAGCTGGGTGTGGAAATAAAGCTCAATACGAGGGTCGGTAAGGACGTTAAGCTGGCCGACCTGAAAAGGGACTATGACGCCGTGTTCATCGCCGTGGGGGCGCACAAGGGAAGGTCACTCGGCATTGAAAACGAAAATGTAGACGGCGTTATCGACGGTGCCGAATTTCTGTATAAAGTAAATACCGGGGAGGAGGTGCCTGTCCAGGACAGGGTAGTGGTCGTCGGCGGCGGCAACGTGGCTATCGACTGCGCCCGCACCTGCGTACGGTTGGGCTTTAAGGACGTTAATATCGTTTACCGGCGCTCCCGCGACGAGATGCCGGCCATCGCCGAAGAGATAGAAGAGGCGGAACGTGAAGGCGTAAAGCTGACGCTGCTGTCCGGCCCGAGTAAAGTGGTAGCCATGGACGGTAAGGTAACCGGGTTCGAATGCATCAGGATGAAGCTCGGCGAGCCGGATGAAAGCGGCCGGCGCCGGCCGGTACCGGTAGAAGGCTCGGAGTTCGTTATCGATACCGGACTCATCATCGCGGCCGTCGGCGAATCGCCCGACCTCGATTTCATGACTTCAGAAATGAAATCAGTTATTTCCGAAGGACTGATAAAGGCTAATCCCGTTACGCTGGAGACGGGTATCAAGGGTTTGTTTGCCGGCGGCGATGCCGTCACCGGCGCGGCCACGGTTATCCAGGCCCTGGCGGCGGGAAGAAAGGCGGCGATATCAATAGACAGGTATCTCAAGGGCGAGCCACTGGATACTGGCCGCGAAGGCGAAGCCGTGTTCGAAAGTAAACTCATTGTCGATACGTGGGGCATCGCCCAAGAGGCGCGGTCGGAAACGCCGGCGCTGCCCGTACCCCGGAGGAAGGGCAATTTTAAGGAAGTCGAACTGGGCTTGAGCAGGGAAGATGCCGTCAGAGAGGCAAAACGCTGTCTTTCCTGCGACTGCCGGATATGCATCAACCTGCTGGGTTGTCCGGCCCTCATCCTGGATGAAGACGGCAAGGCGGCGGTGGACGATACCCAGTGTCCCGGCTGCGGGGTCTGCGCCCAGGTGTGCCCGCACGAAGCGATAAAACCAGGAGCGTGAAATGGCTAAGAAGAATGAAATTAACATAATCATATGCGGGACCGGCGGACAGGGCGTCGTGCTACTATCCGAACTATTGGGTAACGCGGCGGTAAGGGGCGGCGTGGCAGTAAAAGGTTCCGAGGTGCTGGGGATGGCCCAGCGCGGGGGCTCTGTTTTCAGCAATCTCCGACTCGGCGGCGATGTTATAGCCCCGATGACGCCGGAGGGCAAGTGCGACGTGCTCATCGCCGTGGAGCCTTCCGAGGCGTTACGCAATATACAATACCTGGCGAAGAACAGCGTGGCGGTACTCAACACGACTACCGTCCTGCCTTATACTGTCTATCTGGGAAGCAGCGGTTATCCCGAAAGTGAGGCTATCGTAGAAAGTCTCCACAAAATTACCGACCGTGTTATTACTCTGGACGCCAGCGGACTGGCAAAGCAGGCCGGCAGCCTGCAGGCCGCAAATGTGGTTATGCTCGGCGCATTGTTCGGCACCGGTATCATGCCGATAGCCGAAGAGACCGTTAAAGAAGCCATACTGTCGCGTTTCAAAGCAAAGGTCGGGGAAATCAATATCAAGGCTTTTGACCTCGGTTACGAGTATGCTAGGAAAGCACTCGCAGGTGCGACGGCCGGGCGGTAGCATTTTACATAATAGATATAAAGTCAGTTAAAGAGGGGCGTTTCAGCCCCTCTTATTATTTAATATCCGGCAGATTTACGCCCTGGTTGACCAGAGTATCGTGCAGCTTCTTGTAGTCCACAAAATGCAAGGGGGTAGTTTTCCTACCCCCTGACTGAACGTTAATTTAAGTCATTTTCTATTAGATTTCGGGCACGGGTCAATGAATCATAAAAGGAGGAGTGGTCAATGTCGGTCCGGCATATTTATAGTCCACTTTCTTGCCCATTTCCGGCAGTGGCACTCCCTGCTTGGCAAGCTGCTTCTGCAGCGCCTTGATATCTACTTTCTTGGGACTCACGCCGGCCTGGAGCGCCATGGCGGATGCCGTTCCGGCGGCCTCGCCGAAGGCGATGCAGTGCGGGATGAGGTTGAAATATTCCTGGACATGCTCGTCCGAGGAAAAGGCGCGGCAGGCGACGAGTAAGTTGTCCACGTTCTTGGGCAGCAGGCTGCGGTAGGGGATATACTGGTACGGGTGGTCCAGCGATTCCTGGCCGCGGTCGAGGTCCGGGAAAATGGCGATGGTGTCCTCGAAGGGCTGATTGTCCTTCATATCCTCTATGGTCAGCTTATATTCGCCGATCAAGCGCCGGCTGCTCCGGGTGCCCAGCTGCGGGCAGCTCAAGACGATGAAGCTCTTTTCGAAGCCGGGTATGTTTTTCTTGAAGAAATCGTAGGTTATCATCATCTTTTTCCGGCCTTCGAACTCGACGCGGGTCAGTTCTTCGACATCTATCTGGCTCTTGTTGGGATAGCGGTTATGGAACCAGACTACGCTCTCCTGGTTTTTCAGCAGGCTCTTCATATAGCCGCCGAATCCGCCGGACTCCACGCACTTGCGCGCCAGTTCCATGTATTTCTGGGTGTCGTTCTTCCTGAAGTCCTCGGCCCTGGCAAGGTCAACGCCGTCAACCCAGAAGCAGAGCGCCAGGTTGGCAATGCGGAAGTTGGGCGGGATATTATCTTCGAACTCGATATTGGCGTAAGGCAGAAGGTCGCCGTCGCCGGTGGCGTCGATGACCACCTTGCCCAGTATCGCCTGCCTCCCGGACTTGCTTTCGAAGATGACGCCCTTGCATTCGTTCCCCTCCATGATGGGCTCGGTGCCCCAGGAGTGGAGGTAGGTCTTGACGCCTGCCTCTTCCACCATGTTATTGAGGATAACCTTGGATATTTCGGCATCAATGATAGCGGCGTAAATCACCCTGTCCAGCCGCACGAAGAAGAAAATCTGGTCGAAGTAGTGCTTGACCATCTCCTTGTCCATGGTGCCCCAGTGTTCTTCCCTGGGGTAGACCACGGCTTCCCTTACCTTCAGACGGTCGACCCACTCCTGGGTCAGGCCTACTATCTGCTGTTTGCCGAAGATATCCGTCAGTTGCGGGATAATGGTCACGAGACCGCCGGTGCCCATGCCACCGAGATGGCCATACCTTTCGATGAGCACTGTATCGGCGCCGTTGCGGGCGGCCGATACCGCGGCTCCTATGCCTCCAGGTCCGCCGCCAACCACTACCACGTCGGCTTCACGGGCTACCCTGGTTTCTCTCGTGGGTTCCTTAATAGTTTTCACTGCTACCTCCTGCGTTTAAAGTCATACGGGTATCATGGGAGACTACTCCCAATTAAAAGGATATATGATACCCATTTTTTTTGTCAAATAATTGAAAGCGACATATATCACATACGCCGGCAACGCCCGCAATATAAAATATAATCGTAAAGCTGAAAAACCACCGGGGGATAAGAATATGCCTGTATATGCATACCGCTGCCGTAAATGCGGAGAATTATTTGAGTCTTTAAGGACTATGTCTTCTGACGATAGCGAAGTAGAGTGCCCGGAGTGCGGGAGCACCAATCCGCGCAGAGTACCTTCTTCGTTTGTTAACCGCATCTCGATGGGTAAATCGGGCAACCTCCAGTTTCCCACTTGAGGCTCGGGTTGTTGAAGCCGTCGGCTTCTATCAGCAGCAGGAGAATAAGATATGCACATGGCGAGAAAGCAAGCGTTACTGGATAATCACAGGTGCCGGCCGGACTATTGTAACGGCGGCGTATGCGCGGCGGCGCAGGCCTGTCCCTCTAATTTATTAAGGCAGGAAGCGCCTTATACCGTGCCGGAACCGCAACCTTCCGCCTGCCGCGCCTGCGGCGACTGTACACGTTCCTGCCCCGAAAAAGCCATACGTCTGGTAAGTTATTAGGGGTGACATAAAGAGTGAAATTATCCGCCGGTATAGCCATTATCATTGTCTTTGTTATGAGTCTATCCCTGATAGCTTTCACGAGTTCATGCGAGGAGATTGAAACTGCCGTGGAGAAAGAAAGAGGAATCCCTCCTATCGATGCCGAAAGGCCTGCCGTAACGGAAACGGCCACCTTCGCCCTGGGCTGATTCTGGGGGCCCGACTCCCGGTTCGGGAGTCTCCGGGGTGTGGTCAGCACCGTTGTCGGTTACGCCGGAGGGACCAAAGATAATCCTACTTACACCAGTCTCGGCGACCATACCGAGACGATACGTATAGAGTATGACCCTTCCGTAATATCTTACCGGGATCTGCTGGACGTATTCTGGTACGGTCACCGCCCGACAAGCCGGCCGCTGTCGCATCAGTACATGTCCATCATTTTCTATCACGATGAAGAACAGCGGAGGCTGGCCGAGGCAAGCCGTGACAAACTGAAGGCAGAGACGGGGCTTGAAATATTTACGCAGACAATCCCTGCTGCCGGGTTCTATCCCGCCGAGGACTACCACCAGAAGTACTACCTGCGTCAGCTGAATGAGCTTGCCAACGAGTTTATAGCTATTTATCCGGAGATAGGAGATTTCGTCAGGTCAACGGCGGTGGCGCGCGCTAACGGTTACGCGGGTGGATACGGCACACAGGAAACCCTGAAAGAAGAGATTGACAGCCTCGGCCTGTCACCACGGGGCATCGCAATTATCTCGGATATTGCCGCCGGAGGTCTCAAGCCTGCCTGCCCCGTTTCCTGAACTGTATCCGGCGGATTCCGGCTTAGTCCGCCGGACCTACCGCTGTGTTGGCGATATTTACCAGCAGCTTTATTACCCTGATCAGCAGGCTGATGCCGAGGACTACCGCGATACATATCAGCACGATAAGGACGCCGGCATGTGTCGCCGCGGAAGCCGCCGCGTTGGGTATCACCCCGAAATCGAACGGGAAAACGGTAATCAGGGTAATGACCGTGGCAAGACCGAACCCGTCGATGATAATCTGAATCCCCCGCCGCAGCATCTCCCTGTCCACTATAATTATAACGATATGGCCTATTATGGATATCACCAGGGTAGTCGTCAGAATGGGAAGCCACAAAGATATATCGCTGGTAAAAAACGGCTGTTTCGTCCAGGTAACCACGCCTCCTACCGTTTCGGCGCTATAGTAGGCTATGTATTCGTGAAAGAAATTAAAGAAGACCAGCAGGATGATGCTCCAGGCTATAGCAAAGGCGGAGGCCGTAATCCTGCCCTCGCGTTTTTTCTTAAAGAAATCATCCACTTTCTTTTCGATTATTTTGCCTAGGTCACCCGGAGGGGCTGGCGGAGGCGGTGTCTTATCCTTTTCAGGGGGTGCCGGGGGCTTCTGGTAGTCAGGGATATTGCCCGACGGGGCAACCATCCTCTCCGCGATATCTCCTGCCCAGACCACTTTATAACGTTCTCCGTTATGTGCCTTGACCATCAGTATTATCCATAAGACGAAACCGGTGATGCCGATGATAATGGAAAAGGCCGGGCCGATAATGGGTATGTAGCCGAGAATCATGCCGGCGATAAAAAGTGCGCCGAAAACCACGATGGATTGGGCGGCATGGTAACGTATCCAGTTGTTTTTCTGCTCCAGGACCAGGAATATTATGCCGGTTATCCATCCGCCCAAATAGCAGAGTAGTCCTGCTACATTAGGCGCAATATTTACGCTGGTATCCTGAAACTCGCCGGATTTTTTCTCCTCCGGTGGCTCGCCGGCCTCCATTTTGGCTTTCTCTTCTTCGTAGATTTTCCTTCTTTCTTCCGGTGACAGCTCCATATTAAGTGCCTCCGTTACGGTTTTATCTGGTTCGTTATGATTATACAACAGGGCCGGGAAGCGGTAAATATCGCAATCAGGGTAAGGCAGCTAAAGATAAGAAGGGCATATAGCACCTCTTTCATTTTTAAGAGAGTTCTCTCGTTCAGTCGTCGAATTTTTTCTCGGTGTCCGGCGGGGGCAGTCCTTCGTCGCTCCAGCCGCGTGTCTTATAATAGAGAGAAAGCAGGTTCTGAAAATCGTCCTTATCGACCGCTTTACCCGCGTTGGGTCCGGTAAGCGGCGGGCTGGCGTGGACCTTGTAGGGCAGGCTATCGTCCTTGCGGCTTACTCCCAGCTTAACGTTTATCAGTCGGGTAAGGTCGTAGACATCGTTGGATAGCGCCAGTAGCTGCTCCAGCGTGAGTTCGTGCCCGGTTGTGTATTTGTAGAAGTTTTCGTAATGTCTTTCGTTGAGGCCCAGCTCTATCCAGGGCAGGCGGCAGACGCCGAGCATATCGAACAGGGGGCGGAGCGTCTGGTGGTAGATAACCGTCTTTA
>CAYPYL010000039.1:0-8314 GCA_964414605.1 uncultured Dehalococcoidaceae bacterium | reverse complement strand
CCGTGCCACCTCGGCAGGCTGGGCGAACCCTGGATACACTGGAAGGGCAAGAAGGTCCCCGGTATCTCGCACCGGTTCGAACCCCCGAGGGTACTCCGGCGCGGCACCTACGGCGTTTACGAGCCGCCGCGTAACGTCCTTAAAGCCATCCCTGGCATCCGACTCATGGAAATGGACAGGATTAAGGAATATGCCTGGTGCTGCGGCGCCGGCGGCGGCGTGAGTGAGTCCAATCCCGACTTTGCCATGTGGACGGCTGTGGAGAGGATTAAAGAAGCCGAGGCCACCGGGGCCGGGGCGATTGTATCCGCGTGCCCGTGGTGCGAAAAGACATTGAGCGAAGCTATAAAAGAGTGCGGCAGCCGCCTCAAGGTATACGATATCGTCGAGCTTGTGGAAAAAGCATTTTAAGCATTGCCCGTATTCGGACGGCTTTTCCGGACTGCTGGTCGGTTCAGGCCGGTGTTTTCAATAACGCCTTATTAAATCAGCAGCAGCACGATGCCGACTATTATCGCAATTATCCCCAGCGCCAGCAGCCAGTATAAGAGTTTCATGCCTTATATTCTCCAGCAGAAATCATATTATCTAGGGTATCAAAAAGGCGACCATGCCGAAACCTATCATGGTGGCGGCGGCTATTATCGCGATAACAAGTATCGCCATTTCCCAGCTGGAAAAGAGCTTCTGGGATAGTCCCCTGACCTCGTCGAGGGCGTATTTAATCATCCCGAAAGCCTCTTCTACCCTGGCGGATAGAGTCTTTACTTCGGCCAGGGTATTCTGGTGCGCCTTCTCCATCCGCGCTGCCATTTCCTCAGCTTTCTTAATGGCGTCGGCGGCGAGCACCTTGGCGCCGCGGGCGGCTTCCTCCGCCTTCTGGGACGCGCTTAACGATGTCTTACCGGCGGATTCGGCGGCTTTTCTGGCTTCCGCCGAGGCTTTCGATGCGGCGTCGGCGGCCTCTTTAGCTTTTCTGGAAAGGGCTTCCGCCTGGTTTACCAGCTTCTGCAACGCCTTGGTAGCGGCATCGATGGCATCGTCTCCGGCTTCGTCGGCCGCTTTTGCCTTACGCTGGATTTCATCGGCGGCGTTAAACCCTGCCGTAGATATACCCATGGTACGGTCGCCGGCGGCTTTGACCTTCTCCGCCACTACGCCCGTTAGCTTGGCAGCCGAATCGATGGCGTCCGTGGCGGCCATGGAGGCCGTATCCGCTTTTCTTTCAAGCTCCTCCATGGAGCGGTAGGCAGCAGAGGCGGCGGACTTGGCTTTCTCACCGGCATCGTCGGATTTTTGGGCATTGCTTACGTTAGGAGTTTGTAGTGCCTCTTCACGCGCTTCCTTAGCCGCTATGGTAGTCTTTTCCGCCAGTTTGCCGGCCTTTTCAGCTTCCTTAATTGCTTCTTCAACGGCCTTTTGGGCCATCTTGGCGATACGCTCGGACCTGATGCCCTCGGCTTCGGTAACGGCGGATACCCCCTCGCTGACCTCTTTAATCTTCTGAACCGCCTGTTCCGCCTTGGTAACCGCTTCCTGCCTGGCGACGTGACTGGCGGCTTCGGCGGCCTCCCTCGCCTGTTTCGCGGCCAGTTCCGCCTTTCGTCCCGCCTCTTCGGCGGCTTTCATAGCCTCCTCGGCTTTCCTGGCGGCTTCCTCTCCGGCGGCCCTCATCGCCGCTTCGGCAGCCTCTATGGCGCGTCTGGCGGCTTCTTCAGCCCTGCGCCCGGCTTCTTCGGCGGCTTTCTTGGCTTCTTCTGCCTTTCTGGCGGCTTCCTGGCCGGCTGCTTTCATAGCCTCTTCGGCGGCTTTAGTGGCCTGCCTGGCGGCTGTTTCGGCTTTCAGGCCGGCCTCTTCGGCGGCCCGCTTGGCTTCTTCTGCCTTGGCGGCGGCTTCTTCTCCGGCGGCCCTCATGGCCGATTCGGCGGCCATCCTGGCGGATTCCGATGCTTTTCCGGCGGCGTCCGACGCTGCCTCGGCGGCCTTGGCCAGTTCCTCGGCGTGGCTTACCAGATGGTGCAGGGCTTTAGCGGCTTCCTCGATGGCTTTATCTCCGGCGATATCGGCCGCCTCGGCCTTCTTACGAATCTTACCCGCCGTGAGAAAGCCGGTAGCCGCGGACTGCTTGGCTTCTCTCCCTGCTTCATCGACTCTTCCCGCCAGCAGACCGGTTATATTTGCGGCGGCGCTGATGGCGTCGTCTCCGGCGATTGCCGCCGCCTCTGACTTCCTATCTGTCTCTTCGGCGGCCTGGAAAGTGGCAAACGCAGCCCTCTTGGCTTTCCGGCCGGTTTCATCGGCTCTTACGGCGTTTTCCGGGGTAATGTGTCTGGACAGTTCGTCGCTTGCCTCGTTGGCTGATTTAGCTGCGGAGTCCGCCTCCTTGCCGGCGGCAATCGCTTTTTCAACAGCCTCTTCAACCGAATCTTTCGCGGTTACTGCCAGGCCTTCGGCTCTGGCGGCGGCTTCTTCAGCCGATTGTGCAGCGTAGGCGGCGGCCTCTTTAGCAGCCATGCTTACTTCCTCCGCCTTTTGAGTGGCCTCCTCGGCGGCGTATTTAGCCTCGTTGGCGGTCTGTTCGGCTCTTAAGGCGGCTTCCTCGGCGCGGCGTGCGGCTTCTTCGGCCGCTCTTGCCGCTTCATCCGCGGCTTTCTTGGCCAGGGCGCTGGCTTCTTCGGCGCGTCTGGCGGCTTCTTCCGAGACCTGTCTGGCGGCTTCAGCAGCTTTAATGGCTTTCTGTGCTTCTTTTACAGCCTCTGCTGCTGCTGCTTGAGAGCCCTTGGTCGCAGTCTCGGCGGCCTTTTCGAAAGCTAAAGCGGCTTCCCTGGTCCCGCGTTCAGCCTCCTCGGCTTTCCTGGCGGCTTCCTCGGCGACTTCCCTGGCCGCCTTGGCAATTGCCTCGGCCTTGGATGCCGCATCGCTGGCCGCTTGTGTCGCCTTGGTAGCGGCGCTTTCTCCCGCCAGTCGGGCTTCCTCTGCCCTCTTGGCGGCTTCTGTAGAAGCCGTGGTGGCGGCTCCGGCGGCTCCTCTGGCGGCCTTAGCGGCTTCTTCAGCTTTTCTGGCCGCATCGGCGGCAGCCAGGATATTTGCTTCCATCTCGTCCAGGATTTGTGGAAGCGGTTTGGTCATTATTTCCGGTGTTTCTTCAGGTTTTTCCCCCTGACGTATTTTGCTTGGTTTCGTTACCATTTCCCCATCCCCCTTTATTAAGATTTATATAAAAAAACACCGGTAAAGTAATAACCGGTGTCCTGGTTTATTTTTATTCGCAGGTACATTTATTGGTTAAAACCTTCCGGCTTTCCAGTTCACGTGCCACCAAGTGCAACGTAAACACACCTGCCTCCATGCCGGGTTTATCTGGCTCTATAGATAATAATATTACGTGTTTTTGTGGATGTCAATAGGTTTTACAAAAAAGAATAAATATTTATGAAAATTAATTCCTGTATTATTATTACTGTATGGATTAGCCCGCGTGCCCGGATTGCAGCCTGCCTATCTCTTCCCGGAGACCCTTCATCTCCTCGAGCAAGCGCGCTATTTCTTTATTACCCGTATCTTTGCTTCTGACCAGGAAGGATGCCAGGTTGGCGGTTATCCCGCTGAAGAAAGCGATGCCGCCCAGCATCAGCACCACGCCGATTGCCTTGCCCGCCCACGTTATCGGCACCATGTCCCCGTAGCCGACGGTTGTAATGGTAACCAGTGCCCACCAGAGGGCATCGGCGAAATTTTGAATCGATGCCTCCGCGCCACCCTCGACGGAGGCGACGATAGTGGCGGCGATGATAACCAGTCCGATGCCGTAGACGAGTAGAAAATCAACGTTGACGAGCCGTCTTATGCCGACCCAGGCGCGGGAGCCGAAGATGAAAATACGCAGCAGGCGGAGGGGGCGGAAAAACGGCACGACCACGACCAGGACCTCGAGCCAGTGGCGGCGTAAATAACCGATACGTCGCGGCGAAATGGCCGTCTTGATAACCAGGTCTGCGGCAAATAGCGCCCAGATAAAGTAGTTCAGGATATTAAAGGTAGCCTCATCCTGCGCTGATAGCTCCCAGAGCATAGGCCCAACCAGCAGCGGTATCATGGCAAAAGCAAGAACCAGCAAGGGCAGCTCGGTATATCGTTCGATGCGGTGAAGGAGCTCCTCGCGGTGAGAGTAATCCTGTTCGGTCTTCTTCGAATGCTTCGACATTATCTTTCTCCCTGTTTTTTGCTTGATATCTGCTTATTCTGGCGTTTGACACCGGTACTAATATAGCCGCGGATTTTATGGCTTTCCACCATGAACGGTTTTACCCAGGATATGCGGCGTTTGCCCCAGGCCATCCAGCCGCTCGCCCAGAAACGCCATATCAGGACAAGTATTACCAGGCCTATAATCCCCAGGATCATGAAATAACCCCACCGCCACTGTAGTTCCGGCATATATTCAAAGTTCATGCCGTATATGCCGGCCAGGAGCGTCAGGGGCAGGAAAATGGTGGCGACAATGGAAAGTACCCTCATTGTTTCGTTCTGGCGGTTGGCGACCGATGAAAGATACGTGGCGAGGGCATTATCCGCCCGGTCGAGCACCGACTGATTCAGGTCTTCTATCCGCACTACATGGTCGTAGATATCCCGGTAGAATATCTGGGCTTCGGGCTTTATCAGCGGGAACTCACCGCGGCTAAGTCGGTTGAGCACCTCGCGCTGTGGAGCCATAACACGGTGGATTCTCAACGTGGAGCGTTTTAGCTTGAGAATGCCTTCCAGGACATTTTGCTGGGGACGGCGTATAACTTCCATCTCGATTTCTTCGGCAACATCCGTCATGCGGTCGATGGTGGGCATTACGTTATCAACGAGGGCGTCGATTATGGCATGGGCGAGAAAATCGGCCCCACGTTTCATAACATTCTCGTTCCCCTCGACTATTTGCTGTATGGCCTGGATGCTGTAAAGCGGATAGCTGTGGCTGCTGACGACGAAGTTTTTACCGAGGAATATAGCCAGCTCCGCCGTTTCCACGATATCCGTTTCCACCGCGTGGTTCACCCCGTGGGCGATGATGAAAAGGTAACTACCCAGGTTATCAATTTTCGGCGGGTGTATCTGGGTGCTGATACAGTCCTCGACGGCGAGGTGATGAAAACCGAACATCTCCTCCATGACCTTTCCTTCTTCATCGTTAGCCAGGGGCATGTCCACCCAGAGTAGTCCCTGCCCGGAGTTATAAGCATTTATAATATCGTCCCTCGTTAAGTCACACTGAAGATGGCCATCCGGTGTCAGATAGTATGCTTTAATCTCCATAATTTACCTCCCGGTAGTTATGATAACCGCTTAATTCTGGCACCAGAAAAGGGTGACGTCAACCCCATCGCACTAAAAAGGAGACAGTTACGTGAAATAAAGACCATGGTGAAACGTGTGGAAACAGAGTAGGGGCACGATGTATCGATAAAGTCCGGTTTATGGCTTCAACCGGACAGGCTGGGGCTATCTATACTGTGCTTGTGTTTTGTGAGGCGGCGTTTTACTTCTGGGATATCGGGCCGTCCACATCGGGGCCGTCGTAGGAGTACTCCTTACCTCTCATGGTCTTGGTGAACTTCGAGGTGAGGAGGAGGGCGGTAAAAAGGACGGGTTTGTTCATAACCCGGAAGTTGAGCGGGCAGTGCTGCATACCTTCCGGGATATAGGCGACGGTGGGTCTGGTGATTAAGTATTTTTCCATCTCTTCCCCGAGGAATAAATCAATCTCGGCATCGAAGCTACCGAACATGTCCGGCAGCTGGCTTCCCAGGAAAATGAGGTATTCGTCGGCGGTGTGCGTGTGGGGTTCCTTTTCCAGCCGGACGGGCTCGATAAATACCTGCCAGCCCATATTAAGTTTGGACCCCGGAATCTGGCGGCCTCCCCGGAAATAGCCCTGGGGCTTGGCCACGAAAGGTAAATCCATCTCTTCTCTAAAATCGGAAAAAACATACTTCTCGTATTTCTTATCAGCCATATCGTCGCTCTCCTTCATAATATAGAGACTATTATCAGCGGGGTGGGGGAAGATGGTCTGGTGAGCCGCACAGGAGTCGAACCTGTAACCTGCTGATTAAGAGTCAGCTGCTCTGCCAATTGAGCTAGCGGCCCATCGTCTATCGTTCCTCATTTTATCATCATGGGATATATCGTGGCAAGCAGACTGAAGCTAACAGGCAGGGAAGGGCGGTTAAAAGTAAAGCTCTCACAACCTCTTCAGCGTGAGAGCTTTGTTAATGACTGTTACAAGACTAACGGATATAGATAGTGGCTGTAACCCTGCTGGTAACGTATCCGGCTAGTTCTGTATGTGCTCCGCCAGTTTCACCTTGTCTACCGGTGCAAGCACGTTTCCATCGGCAGTCATAATATCCCTGGCGTTGATAATTTTAGCATCCGGGTGGGCCAGCCGGAACTGCTTCATAACTTCATCGTGTTGCTTAAAAGACTCCTTCCTGTTCTTGGCCGGGACATCAAGCTCGTCCTTTTGCTTCTTGCGTATCCAGAGTATTATCATTTTCATACCTCCCGTGATGTTTTATTAATATTTCGGCAGGTGTCTCATAATCCGTATATCTTACGTATACAGGTCATAGGAGAGCCCTGATGATATTCAGCTCGTTGAAAGGTAAAATTCCGGCGAGGCGATGCTGCCGTCCGAGCCGACTCCGTGGCAGTAAAAACATCCCTTATCTACCTTGATCTTATAATTGCCGCAGCCCGGCAGCTTGATGTCTACCGTGCCATTGTGCATCGTAAGGTAAATGTCCGGCGGATTGCCGCCCGCTTTTTCCCATTTATCGATACCGGTCTGAACGTAAACGCCGATATTCAGGTTCATGTAGCGGTAGTAGCGGATGAGCTCATCGGTGTTGGTAATATACAGGGTATAAAACGTATCTGCGGGGGTTTCAGATATATCAATATAGAAAAGATCTCCGGGGGTAACGCTGCCTATAGCATGGCCGTAGGCCTGCAGGGATGGCGAAGCGGCCGGGTCGGCGACTTGCAAGGTCATCGGGGTGTCTACCGCCATGGCTTCGTCATAGGCATAAGCCACCGGCCAGGGAGTGAGCAGCAAAGCTGCAATTACAGGGAATAATAGTTTCCTTTTCATCTCATTATGCCTTGTATCCGTTTCCCAATCAGCAGTTTCAGCTTATCGCCGGAATGGGAAATAAATCATAAATAGGGAGGGTAAAGCTATAAACAATGCATAAATCTTTGGGGGTGGTGAATTGACATTGAAAATAGAAAGGGCTTAGCGATTTATCGGCTAAGCCCCGTTCATATACGGTCTGGTCTGGCGCGATTTTCAGTTTTTACAGGTACGCGTGTCGGAAAGAGGGTCGAGGGTTGATATGGTGTTCCGCTTCAGCGTTTCATTTATACGTGTTTTCAAGGCGTCAACTCCAAAAGGCTCGGTCAGGTAGCTATCGGAACCGAGGTTCAGTCCCCTGACCGTATTATCGCCGGTGCCCCATGTGCTTAACATCATGATGGGGAGGTGGGTCCACTGGCGGAGTTGCAGGCACGTGCCGATCCCGTCCAGGGTGGGCATCATAATATCGAGGATAATGAATTCAGGGTCTTCGGCGTGGATTACATCTCTTAGGTGAACTCCGCAGTGACGCGTGCTTATAACTTCGTAATCACCGCTGTTAAGTCCCTGCTGAAGGAAATCCACCAGCGCCCGGTCGGAGCTGATGGTAAGAATTTTAGTCTTTGCCAGCATGTTAGCCTCCTTGGAGTCATTGTCTTATTATCTGGTATAAGACTAACATCGCGGCGGTAAACAGCGCATAAACGAGCGCAGATATAAGATAAATATCTCATTAATGATTTTCCCGGGCGGGGGAGAACAATCACAACAGGCGTTCAAAACGTAAATACAGTTGACATAATCACGGCACGCAGGCTGTTATTCAATCAACCTCCCGACCGGCGCGTGCTCTTTGACAGGGAAATGACTATTTATTCAGTTTATCCTGGTGGTAAGTGCGGGTCAGCATCACCTCGAGGAAGATGATGGGCTTGGGAATTACCTTGAAGTTAAGCGGACCGTGAAGGAGCCCCTTGGCGACCGATACGATGGCAGGGGAATCGATGACGTGTTTCTCCTGTTCCTCGCCCAGGCATATCTCGATTACCGCCCCGCCGAAATCACGCACGTCCAGCGGATTGGTACCGAGGAAGCAAAGCAGCTGCTCGAAGTCACTGTGGGAGTGCGGCTCCTTCAGCACCATCTCCGGTTTGGTGAAAACATGGTGGGTGATAATGCAGT
>CAYPYL010000038.1:0-8329 GCA_964414605.1 uncultured Dehalococcoidaceae bacterium | reverse complement strand
CTTGCCCCTGACAGAAGAAACGATTGCCGGTCTCAAGGCCGGAGATAACGTGCTGCTTACCGGAACTTTGTACGTCGCGCGGGACACCGCCCACAGGAGAATGGCCGAGACCCTGGAACGGGGAGAGCCGCTACCCTTCGATATCAAGGGGCAGACAGTCTATTACATGGGCCCCTCCCCGGCGCCCCCGGGCAGGCCCATCGGCGCGGCGGGCCCCACCACCAGCGCGCGCATGGATGCCTACACCCCCCGCCTGCTTGCCGCGGGACTCAAGGGAATGATCGGCAAAGGGGTACGCTCGGCGGATGTCAAAGACGCCATGAAAAAGCACCGGGCAGTCTACCTGGCAGCGGTCGGCGGCGCTGGCGCCCTTATTTCCAAAAGCATTATTAAATCAGAGTCAATAGCCTATGCCGACCTCGGCCCGGAGGCGGTTCTTCGACTTGAAGTGAAAGACTTCCCGGCCACGGTCATCAATGATATCCACGGTGGCGATTTATACATCGAGGGGAAGGCGAAGTACCAAAAATAAATGGAAGATACTTTCTGGTCGCGACTCGACCAACTGATTGAATCGTCGGAAATTGTCCTCGACAGGCCGAAAGGTTCGAGGCATCCCAGATACACCGACATCATCTTTCCACTGGATTACGGATACCTGGCGGGCACGACCACGATAGACGGCAACGGAATCGATATCTGGGTGGGCTCGGCGGAACGCCGACAACTAACGGCAATAGCCTGCACGGTGGACGTTGTGAAAAAAGACGCGGAGATTAAACTGATTATCGGCTGTACCGAAGAGGAAATCGGCATAATCGAGGACTTTCACAACGGGCCTTACCAGTCGGCTATAATTATTCGCCGTAACAACGCCTGATGTACCATCCCCGTGAAAACGCCTCCTTGAACGCAACCCCCCTGACACGGTAACATATTAGTAGGGAATCCTTCAGGAGTCTTTATGATTAACTCAAAACTCATCGATAAGCTGCGCCGCATCGTCGGTAAAGAGAACGTGCTGTCGACCCAGGAGGAACTGCTCACCTACTCTTACGATGCCACCAACCTGTGGCGGTCTTTGCCGGACGTGGTGGTGCTTCCGTCCAGTGCCGGGGAGATATCGGCTATTCTTAAGCTCGCCAATGAAAACGGCATCCCCGTGACCCCGAGGGGCGGCGGCACCAACGTCAGCGGCGGCTCCATCCCGATTAAGGGCGGTATCGTCCTGTGCACCACGCGGATGAACCGCATCATCGAGATTAACAAGTCCAACCTGGATGCCATAGTAGAACCCGGCGTCATACTCCAGGACTTACAGGAAGCCCTGGCGAAGGAGGGGCTGTTTTTCCCGCCCGACCCCCAGAGCTTCGCGGGCTGCACCATAGGCGGCGTCGTGGCGGAGAACTCCGGGGGGCCCTCCTGCCTTAAATACGGGGTCACCAAGCAGTACGTACTCGGCCTGGAAGTAGTGCTGGCCGACGGCTCGATAATGAAACTCGGCGGCCTGACGCCCAAGAACAGGACGGGCTACGAGCTGGCGATGCTGTTTACCGGTTCGGAGGGCACACTGGGGATTATCAGCAAGATAACGCTGCGGCTGCTGCCGTCTCCCAGAGCCAGCAAGACAATCGTGGCCGTCTTCAGCGACGTGGCCATCGCCGGCGAGACCGTCTCCGAGATTATCGCCAGCAGCGTCCTGCCCTCGAAGGTCGAGTTCGTGGACAACTGGACGTTCGATAAGTTCCGCGGTCTCCTGCCGGACGCGATTCTCGATAAATCGCAGGTCATTCTCCTCATACAGGTCGACGGGTTGCCGGCAACCGTGGAAGCCGAGACGCAGCAGGTGCTGGATATCTGTAAAAGCCGGGCGGCCGAGGTCAGGGTAGCCGGGGACCAGGCGGAGGCAGACCGTTACTGGGCGGCCAGGAGCGCTCATTTCTCCGATATATCCAGTCGGGCGCATACCATCGTCAACGAGGATATATCCGTACCCCGCGATAAGATTGCCGACTTTATCAGGTTAAGCCAGGAGAGCGCCAGGAAATACGATGTGCCCATCAGCTTCGCCGGGCATGTCGGCGACGGTAATTTCCACCCGGTGGTACTTACGGATAATCGCAACGAGGAGCACTTTAACCGTTCCCTGAAATGCGTGGAGGAAATCATCGAGATAGCCCTGTCCCTGGGTGGCGTGCTCTCCGGCGAACACGGTATCGGCCTGGAGAAGCAGCGTTTCCTGAAGAAGGCTATGGACCCGATGGCCATAGATATTATGAAGAAAATCAAGGATGTCCTCGACCCCAACCACATCCTCAACCCCGGCAAAATCTGGGAAGAAACACCATCAAATGAAAACTAGCCCTGACTTTAAGCAGATAGCCAGATTCAAAGAAGACCTCGATAAGTGCACCAAGTGCGGATACTGCATGTCATACTGTCCCGTCTACCGGGAGGAGCGCATCGAATCCTCGGTGGCACGCGGTAAGATAATGCTTATCAGGGGACTGCTCGACGGCGGGGCGGAGCTTACCGACGGAATGGCCGAGCAACTTAACCGGTGTACCCTGTGTATGACCTGCGCCGCGAACTGCCCGGCCGGCACGCACGTGCCTTCGGTAATCGCCGCCGCCCGTGCGGATAAAGTCAAGCAGAAGGGACTGCCCTTCCCCTACGGCATCATATATCGCTGGCTGCTGCCGCGGCGCCGGCTGTTCGGCTGGGTGGTGCGCTTGGCCTCGTGGTTCCAGGGAATCTTCCTGCCGAAAACGGAGGGAACGATACGCCACCTTTCCCTGTTCCTTTCCGCCCTCGGCAAGGGACGGCATATTCCCCAGATAGCCCCCAAATTCCTGCGGGAGTCCGCCCCGGAAATCAACAACCCGCCGGAAGGCGTCGCCGTGAAATACACGGTCGGCTATTTCACCGGCTGCATGACCGATTTCGTTTTTCCGGACCTGGGGATGAAGATAATCAAATTTCTCACGAGGAACGGAGTGAAGGTGGTCGTGCCGCGCGGGCAGGGGTGCTGCGGAGCGCCGGTATTCCTCGGCGCCGGAGACTTCGATACCGGCCGAAAAATGGCCGATTCCAATGTCAGGGCTTTCAAAGACGTGGACTATATCATCACCGACTGCGCTACCTGTGCTTCGGCGATGAAGGACTACGGTAAGTTTTTAGCCGATAATGAAGAGAGAAAGCAGGAATATGCGGAGTTCGCCGGTAAGATAAAAGACATCACCGAGTTCCTCGTCGACGTACTGCAACTCCCCCCCTCCGCCTATAAAGTCGCTCCGGAGTTCAAAGGAAAGACGGTAACCTGGCACGAGCCGTGCCACCTCGGGCGCTATCTGGGCGTCAAAGAACAGCCACGCAAGATACTAAAGTCGATACCCGATATCAACTACGTGGAAATGCCGGACGCCGACCGCTGCTGCGGCATGGCGGGTACTTTCAGCATCTATTTCTACGAGCTATCCAAAAAAATAGCCGATAAAAAAGTGGCCAGTATAAAATCTACCGGCGCGGATATCGTTGTGACCGACTGTCCCGGCTGCCAGATACAGCTCATCGACAGCACCACCCGCCACGGCATGCCCCAGAAAGTCATGCATATCATGGAACTCTTCGAGTAGGTAGTACGCGCCGCTTACCTGATATGCGTCAGTCTACTCTATCCGGTCGGCTACCGCTGCCCAGTCGATGTTCCTGAAGAACGCCGCGATGTAATCGGCACGCTTCAGGCCGTAATCAACCATGAAGGCATGCTCAAAAACATCCATAACCAGGATTGGCCGGCAGCCGGCAGGATGGCCGACCTCATGTTCGTTAATCCACTGGTTGAACAGCCCGCCGGTGACATCGTCCTGGTAAAGCACCACCCAGCCGATGCCGCGCATCGCCCCGGTAGCCCGGAAGTCCTGCTCCCATGCATCGTAGCTGCCGAAAGCCCCGGCAAGTTTCTTGGCGAGCGGCCCGGACTTATCCAGGGGAGCCTTGCCGCCCAGATTCCCGAAGTAGTATTCGTGAAGACGCATACCGTTAAATTCAAAGCCGAAACGACGTTTCAGCTCGGCATACTCCGGCGCAGCGGTCTTGCCTTCTTTCAACATCCCGCCCAGTATGTCTACCAGCTTATTGGTATTGGTTACGTAGCCCTGGTAAAGCGTGAAATGATTGGTCAGCAGCGTCTCGCTGAAACCATCCATGCCTATAAGTTTGCTGTAGTCTTTTGCCTGATAAGCCATTTTTCATCCTCCCTTCCGGGTAATGAGATTAACCGCGATAGTCCCTCCGGTCCGCTGTAGATAGCTACTTGATTTTACCGATGAACTCTTTAGCCTGATAATCCCACTCCCGCGACTCAATATCCACGGTGCTTCCCTTCTCCACGGTTGAAGCCATAACTCTCACCCCGCCGCCTCCTCCTTCAAACTGGCCGCAGCAATTATCCTGTTCGGTGACTTTAAGTCCGTAGCCGTCCGGACCGAAGAATTTGACGGCCCGCTTGATAACCTCTTGCGGCTTGAGTCTGGACTCTGTTGATAAGTTCAACATGTTATTCTCCTTTCTTCCTTAAATATATCGGCGGTCTTCATTTTGCTTTAGCAAAACCTGTTAAACCAGGCCGGCTTCCCGGTGCCTCTTGACGATACCGTCCGCCAGGTTATCCAGCGCCTGATAATCGGTTTCTTCAGGGAAGCCCTTGCACAGTACGGGGTCGAGCACTTCCACCTTAAGGTTGGGGAGCATGGCGGAAAGCTGCTCTACGGTACGGCCCCCCCAGCCGTACGAGCCGATAATAGAGGCGAACTTAGCCTTTGGTCTCAAGGCATTGGCGAGCAGAGCCGCGTAAGCTACTTTGGGATGCGGGCCGGCGAGGACGGTAGGCGCGCCGATGACAATCGTGGCCGCATCTACCAGGGCCATGGCCAGTTTGCCGATATCGGTGACGGCAAGGTCGAACTGCTTCACCGTTACGCCCCTTCGTGACAGGCCTTCGACGAGATATTCGACCATTCTGCGGGTGCTACCGTGCATCGAGATATAGGGCACTACCACGATATTCCCCGGCTCATCGTAGGCCCAGCTATGATACAGCTCCAGGATGAATTTCGGTTTATTATACATCGGGCCATGGCTGGGCGCAATAATATTTATGTCATAATTTTTCAGCTTCTCAAGGTTTTTCTGAATGTTCGCCCGGAAGGGCATCATGATTTCTGCGTAAAACCTCTTGGCGGACTCGTGGGCCTGCCCTTCGTCGGTTACATACATATCGGTAGTAGCCAGATGAGAGCCGAAAAAATCGCAGGAGAAGAGTATCCTGTCTTCGCGAAGATAGGTGACCATCGTTTCCGGCCAGTGTACCCAGGGGGTTTGGATAAACTCCAGGTTTCTGCCCCCCAACGATATGGTATCTTTATCCTCAACCGTGATGAATTTATCCGCTGATACCTTGAAGCGGTCTATCAGCATCTCCCGGCACTTGGTGGTGCAGACGGCCTTCGCCGTGGGGTACTTTGTCAGTATGCCGACGATTGCACCGGAGTGGTCGGGCTCGGCATGATTGAAGATAACGTAGTCGATTTGCTTAACGCCAAGTTGCTCCAGGTTGCGGAACAGCACCTCCCGCACAGGGGGGTCAACGGTATCGATAAGGGCGGCCTTATCATCTCCCTTGACCAGGTACGCATTGTAGCTGGTGCCGTCGGGGAGGGGTATCAGGGAGTCGAATAAGCGCCTGTCCCAATCAATAGCCCCGACACAGAAGATATCCTTTTTCATTTCTCCGGGTTTTTTAGTCTCACCTCTTTTTGCCATTTAATTACCTCCTCCACGGTCTTCTAAAAAATACGACTAAACATATTGAAACACTATCGGGCAGACCGCGCAAAGACAAATGTCACAAAAACATACCTAATAACAAATGTTAAACCGTTAAATTGCAGTATGGCAATCAAGCGGTTACTGCGGTAAATTACCTGCCGTCCAGTCGTGAAAGCGTCTTTACGTCTGCACAAAAATAGGATAAAATAGAAGAGTCAGAACATCCCCAGCGATTGCCGAGAGAGTATGTTAGCGGGCGCGAATTTTGGATAGAGAAGTCCTTGATTGGTTACTGGCAGGCCCCTCCTGGCTCAAGTATGCCGTCGAACTCCAGCTTATGGACAAGCAACCCGATGTTACTTCAGCCCTTGAGGACAACTCTATCAAAGCAATCGTGAGCAGGCTCAAGGGCGGCAGCGACGGCATCCCGGCCATCAAAAGCGGGAGTGTGCATTACACCCAGGCCGGCAAGGCCTACTGGGACCTCTTTTTCCTCTCCGATATAGGGCTTACGATACGCGATACCGGACTGGAAAGCGAAGCGGAGGCAATATTCCGCTTTCAAACGGGCAGCGGCTCTTTCACCATCCCGCCGAACGTCCGGGATGACTACTACTGCATGTCCGCAATTTTGATATCCTCGCTGGCCATGATGGGCTACCGGGACGACCCGCGAATCGGGAAGTATATCCGCGATATCCTGACCTCGCAGATGTCCAACGGCGGCTGGGACTGCTACGGCGATAACTTCGGCAGGGAGTCATGCCCGATGGATAATCTCAACATACTCCGGCTGCTCGGACAGTACGAGCAATACCGGGATAATCCCAGGCTCAACGGCGCCATCGACCTGCTCCTGTCGCATTGGGAAGAAAGAACGCACCTGTACGGATTCGGCATCGGCCGGCGATTCAAGAGCCTGCAGTACCCGGCGGTAAAATACGGCATACTGCGGGTACTTGATGTGCTGGCGCTTTTCTCTTATGCTAGGGACAGCCGGGCTTTTCAGAGTATGCTGGACTTCGTGCACGGTAAAGCCGTAAACGGTAAATACTCCGCCGAAGCCACCGAGGGCGCTTACGCGGATTTCGATTTCGGCCGGACGGCGGAGCCGAGCCGGTGGCTGACGTTCCTTATCAGCCGGGTGGATAGACGGGTGGGCGGATAGTATTTTATTATAGATGAGAGAGAGGAATCTCAATTGATACGCATAGAGGTTACGGTAAAGGAAGACTTCACCGACCCCCAGGCGGAAGCGCTGGAAAAGGACATCCTCGACCTCGGTATTAAAACGGTAAAGCGCGTACGGGTAAGCAGCGTTTACCTGCTCGAAGGCAACATCAGCGAAGAGGAAGTGCTTAAAATCTGCCGCGAGTTGCTGACCGACCCCATCGTGGGAGACTATACATACCGGGAAACGGCACCCCCCGCCGATGCCCGCCTCGTCGAGGTTGCCTACAATCCCGGGGTGATGGACCCGGTGGAAGACAGCGTCAAAAAGGGCATAAAAGACCTCGGCATTAACAGCGTCCTGGCGGTCAGGACCGCCAGGAAATACCTCCTCTGGGGAGATTTTCCCGGCGATACCTTACAGTCCATCTGCGATAAGCTGCTGGTCAACAGCGTCGTCCAGCACATCGTCGCCAGCGGCGGCGAGGCCGTATCGTTACCTTCGGCAAGCTATCAGTTCAAGCTGGACACCATCGACATCGACGGCATGGACGATAAAGCCCTGATGGAGTTGAGCAAGGACAGGTTCTGGCTGAACATCAAGGAAATGAGGATAATCCAGGACTACTTCCGCAAGCTGGGCCGCCAACCGACCGATATCGAGCTGGAGACGCTGGCGCAAACATGGTCGGAGCACTGTATCCACAAGACCTTCAAGGCTAAAATCAAGCTGAACAGTAAGATAATCGATAACCTGATGAAAAGCACCGTCATGAGGGTAACACAGGAGCTGGACAAGCCCTGGTGCCTCTCGGTATTTAAAGATAACGCCGGCGCCATAGACTTCGACGGCCGGTACGCCGTATGTTTCAAGGTGGAAACACATAACCACCCCTCGGCGGTGGAACCTTACGGCGGGGCGGCCACGGGCATCGGGGGAGTGATACGCGACCCCCTGGGCACGGGACTGGGCGCCAAACCCATTCTGAATACCGATGTCTTCTGCTTCGGTCCGCCCGACCTTCCTCATGAGGACCTCCCTAAAGGGGTGCTGCACCCGCGGCGTATTTTCAAGGGTGTTCGCGCCGGCGTGGCCGATTACGGCAACCGCATGGGCATCGCTACCTCCAACGGTGCTATCCTCTTCGACGAGCGTTACGTGGGCAACCCGCTGGTCTACTGCGGCACGGTTGGGCTCATGCCGAAGCATATGAGCCAAAAAGGGCAACAGAAGCCCGGCGACCTCGTCGTGGTGGTGGGGGGCAAAACGGGCCGAGACGGCATCCACGGCGTAACATTCGCTTCCGGCGAGCTTAACAAGGAGTCGGAG
>CAYPYL010000037.1:0-8355 GCA_964414605.1 uncultured Dehalococcoidaceae bacterium | reverse complement strand
CTGAATAAATAAATAGGGAGGACTTAATACAATGAAAAGGAAAATATTCTTCATCTTCTTGACGCTGGTACTGGTGATGACGACCATGGTGCCCGGCACGGCACTAGCGAAAAATGATAAGTTCAAACAGGGTCCGGTCTACCAGGATTTTACCGGGTCCGGACTTATCTATGTGACCTATATGCCCGACCCCGTTGTCAAGAATAAAATCTGGCGATACGAAGGCGAAATAGTGGAGGGGTTTTTAGACCGGTGCGACTGGGACCTGCTGGCGGGGACCGCCTTCTGGTCGGAGCATGATTCTATTGTCAGGGTCGATGACGAGGGTAACGCCCACGGCGTTATGAAGGGGAGCTTCTCTCTCGTCCGCCCCGACGGCAGCGGTGTTCTGGAAGGTACTTTCAACGGCATAATCACGGGGAACCTGTATACCGGGGATATTTCCGATAGCGGCACCTGGAATGGCACCGGGGGAACCGGTGTCTTTGAGGGTGTAGATGCCTCCGGGGAATGGTCGGCGCAATTGAGTATCGGTCCCATTCCGGGTACGGACATATATACCCTGGTCGGGCCTATTAATTGGGAAGGGAAATACAAGTTCCAAGGCGACCCGCCCGGTAGAGGTAACAAATCCTGGAATTTCCACAAGCCGGATAAGCCGTTAAAGCCGTGGAAGGCAACCGGGCAGAAATAACGAATGTAAGGACAATACCAGAATAAAATAAGCTATTGGCCGTTGCCCCGCTCTACCGTACCGCCGCTTGACTCACGGGGCAACGGGCAGCAGCAGCGTAACGCCGGGCTGGCGCTGCAGGTAGGAGCGGGTGTATGTCGCCGGGAAAGAATATATGACCTGCGCTTTCCGGTGCTCTTTACAGAAGAGGAATACGCCCACTACCTGGGGTTTTGTCCCGAATGGCCCTATGACCATGTTAAAACCTTCCTTGGTCTCGTCGTAGATGGCGTCCAGCACCGTCTTAACGGTGTAAGGGTTGTCCGCCGGTACGTCTCTAACCTCCACCGACGGCTTTGAAAGAAGTTTGGCGTTGTTCTGCCGGGCGTATTTCAGGTAATCGGGATTGCCGGTACGCGGGGGATTGGTTATCAGCGCAATCGTCCTGGCCGGGTTATACTGCTTCCATATTCCTAAAGCCCGCTCCGGCTCAAACCCGAGGAACAGGACCAGCGCCGTTTCCTTGTCCATGGAAGGACTGCCGAAGTAGTTGGGTATGGTGGTAATCTGCTCGATGCCCCGGGTCAGCCTGGTGGGCAGATATCGCTGGGTGGTATGCAGGAGACGCGGCATGCCGAGTTCCCTTTCGATGACCAGGAAATGCAGCAGCTCCAGGAGATATATCTTGGTGAAGCCGCTGATATCGGCAGTGATGAATGGCCCTCCATCGTTATTCAGCTTGCATTCTTTCAGTATCTTCGCCATCTGCTGGATACCGTCCACGGGATTTTCCCGCTGGCAGGAAATAACGAAGATACCCTCCGTCGTCTTTTTACGCAGTTCGGTCTGAAGTCGGAACATATTCTTCTCGACCTGCTTTTTATAAAGCGGTTCCTCCACGCAGAAGATAACGGCGTACTTCGTCAGGAAGTCCATGCCCATCAGGGTGGGACTGGAAAGGCATCTTTCTTCAAAGCTGGCCGAACAGACGAAAAGGTCATCGGCGCCGTGCGAATTGAGCTTGGGCAGGGACTTGATTTCCGTGGGTTCCGTAACCGTGTTCATTGCCGCCTCCGTTGTGGTTGTGGGTTAGGGTGGTATGACCTTTTTAACGACACTATATAGAGGTTACGGCGGGTTGTCAATGCTGTTTTCATGGCATTTATCGCAAATGCTATTCTCCGTGTTGCCGGTAATAACAATAATTATTATGGTACTTAGCTATTCTTTAACATTTTTTATGGTATAATTAAAGTAATAATGGTGTAGTATCACCTATTGAGGCTGAACATGAAATCGGGCTGGAAGCGGAATAGTTTAATATACATCGTCATCGTGCTGGCGGCTATACTACTTTTCTCCTTCCTCATACCGGGGGCGAATGAGCCGGAAGAAATCCCCTTGAGTGAGGCTATCGCCATGTCGCAGAACAAGGAGATAAACGAGATTGTCGTTGACGAGGACATGCTGCTCATCACCACCACCGAAGGCACGGAGCTAAAGAGTGCCATCGGCAATCTCACCGTTGTCGACCTTCAGGAACTCGGGCTGGCCCTCCCCGACGGCGGTTTCGAGATAAAGGCGTCGGGTGGCATCAACTGGGGCGGACTGATCATAAACTTCCTGCCGCTATTGATTTTAGGTTTCCTGTTATTCTTCCTGTTCCGGCAGGCACGCGGGGCCAATAACCAGGCCATGAGCTTCGGGCGGAGCCGGGCGCGGCTTTTCCCGGCCAACCGGGCTACGGTCACCTTCGCCGACATTGCCGGGGTGGAAGAAGCCAAGCAGGATATGCAGGAAGTCGTTGATTTCCTGAAATCGAGGGAAAAGTTCCAGAGCCTGGGCGCCCGTATTCCCAAGGGCGTGTTGCTGATAGGACCTCCGGGCACCGGCAAGACACTGCTGGCGCGCGCGGTGGCCGGTGAGGCGGATGTTCCGTTCTTCTCCATCAGCGGCAGCGAATTTGTCGAAATGTTCGTCGGCGTCGGCGCTTCAAGGGTGCGAGACCTTTTCGACCAGGCCAAGCGAAATACGCCCTGCATTATATTTATCGATGAGATTGATGCCGTCGGGCGCCAGCGCGGCGCCGGACTCGGCGGGAGTCACGACGAGCGTGAACAGACGCTGAACCAGATACTGGTGGAAATGGATGGATTCGATACCGATACCAGCGTTATCGTGATTGCGGCTACCAACCGACCGGACATCCTCGACCCCGCATTGCTCCGTCCCGGCCGTTTCGACCGGCGCGTGATGCTGGACCGCCCCGATATTGTCGGCAGGCTGGCGATTTTGAAGGTACATACCAACGGCAAACCCCTCGCCAAGGATGTCGACCTTGAGATCCTGGCGAAAGGGACCGTGGGCTTCAGCGGCGCCGACCTTGCCAATCTGGTGAACGAAGGGGCTATCCTGGCCGCCAGGCGCAATAAAAAGTCGATAAACATGGAGGAGATGGAGGAGTCCGTGGACAGGGTGATTGCCGGCCCGGAACGGAAGAGCCGCAAGATAAGTCCCAAGGAAAAGGAAGTAATCGCCTACCACGAAGCCGGCCATGCCCTGGTTGCCCGGTTGTTGCCGAATGCCGACCCCGTTCATAAAATATCCATTGTGGCCCGCGGCATGGCGCTGGGATATACCAAGCAGCTCCCCACCGAGGACAGGTACCTGACCACGCGTTCGCAACTCAAGGATGGTCTGGCGCACCTGCTGGGCGGCCATGCCGCCGAAGACCTGATTTTTAACGAGAGGACTACCGGCGCTCATAACGACATCGAGAGGGTGACGGAATATGCCCGCAAGATGGTGACCGAATACGGAATGAGCGATAAGCTGGGAACCAGGACATTCGGCAACCGGCAGGAGATGGTCTTTCTGGGTCGGGAGATATCGGAGCAGAAGGACTACAGTGAAAGGTTCGCCTTGGAGATTGACCGCGAGATTAGCAGTCTTATCAGCGAAGCCTACAGCGTGGCCAAGAAATTACTTACCGACCATATAGAGGAGCTTAAAAAGCTGGCCGAGAAGCTGATTGCCCAGGAAACCCTGGAAGGCAAGGAGCTGGAAGATACGTTTACCCAGATAGGTCTGCCGGTGCGCAAACCGGAGGTAAAAGAGACGAAAATACCCGCGCCGGTCAAGCCGGTCGGTGAAACCGTAAAATCCCCGAAACCAGGGAAGGCCCCGGCCGTACCCCGGCTGGTCCCCAAGCAGACACCTGCCCCGTCCGACTAAGCCCGCTACGGCGGTAGCCAATCTGCGGTATTCAAACCTCGGTCTACATGTATTACAAGTTCAGTATGATAAAAATTACGAATGAACCCATATCCCCGGAACAGGTGGTAAATAAGGCAAAGACGCCCGACAGCGGATGCGTGGCGACCTATGTCGGCCTGATACGCGATACCTCCCGGGGCAAGTCAGTCGTTTCCGTTGAGTACGCGGATGCCGATGGCAAGGCGGAGTCCCGACTGCGTGAAATAGCCGAAGAGATAAAGCAGAAATGGCCGGTGAACAGCGTGGCTATCTACCACCGGACAGGCAGGCTCAAAGTAGGCGATATCAACCTCGTTGTGGCGATAGCCGCGGGTCATCGCGAGGAGGGGCTGGCGGCTGTCGCGTATGCCATCGACCGTTTTAAAGAGAAATTGCCGACCTCGAAGAGGGAGACCTACCAGGATGGCAGCGTCCTGGAGGTGGAACAGGCGGGCTAGCTATATCTCCGGCTAGGTGCCCTGGTTGATAACGTAATCGGCCAGGGCGTGCATAAATTCGCGGCTGGTCTTATCCGGTAATGAATTCAGGTTCCGGCGTGCCTTTTTACAGTATTCCGCGGCAATTTTGTAGCATTCTTCGATGATATTGGAGTTGAGTATCATATCGATGGCTTCCGCCAAATTATTTTTGTCCCTCACCTCGAACAGCTTCTGAACAGGATTATCGTTCGGGTGGCGTTCCATGAGCAGCATGGCCGGCAGGGTGAGGGTGCCCTGTGCCAGGTCGGAGCCTACCGGCTTACCCATGGTTTCTTCCGTGCTGGTGAAGTCCAGAATATCATCGACGATCTGGAATGCTATGCCCAGATTGTCGCCATACTCTTTCATTGTATCCACATAGCTTTCCGGCGCCTGGCTCAAGATGGCACCTGTCTGCGTGGCCAGGGAAAACAGGGAGGCGGTCTTACTATAAATACGATGGAAGTAATATTCTCGACTCTGGTCCAGGGTGAAGGCGCTGCGGAACTGGCCTATCTCGCCGGAGGAGATGGTACCCAGGGTCTGTGAAAAAAGCTTGATGCAGCGGGGAGTCTGGGTATCCGCCACGTACTCTCCGGCTTTGGCGAACAGGAAATCCCCCATGAGTATGGCTATCTCGTCGCCCCAGATGCTGTTGATGGTGGCCTGCCCGCGCCTCGTCAGGGCTTTATCGATGGCATCGTCATGTACGAGGGTGGCGGTATGCATCAACTCGACCGAAACCGCCATGGGCAGCAGGTAGGTAAGGTCGTATTTATAAGACCTGCCGGACAGCAGCACCAGCGCCGGCCGGATGCCTTTGCCCGTTTCCTTCACCACGTAGCTTAGCTGTTTGGCAAGCCAGGCGTAATCGATGCGGCTGATGGACTGAAGCGCCTCCCTGACCTTGTCCAGGTCTTCTTTTATGGGGGCGTAAATTTCCTTAAGTTCCAATACGTTTTGTCTCCTCGTCTATGATGCTCTCGTCGAGCTTGATAAAGAGGGGCTGCGGCTCCCGCAGCCTCTGTCCCGGCGGCAAATCCTGCCACTCCCAGCCAGAGTCCTCTACCCTGCCGTCAAAACCAAGATACTCGTGTACTTTCTGGGAACTGAAAGGGAGGAAAGGGTAAAATAATGTCTTAAGCTGCGAAATCACGCTGAGAGCCACGTACAAAGACCTGGCCGCTACTTGCCTGTCTTCCTTAATTGCCTTCCAGGGCGCTTTATCATCGAGGTAGCGGTTTGCCTCGCGGGTGGCGGACATGGCCGTCATGATAGCCTGCCTGAAATTACACTTGTAAAGGAACTCCCCGGTCTGTTCCAGGGCAGACTCCGCGTTTTGCATCAGGGATTTATCGGCTTCGTCCAGTTCTCCGGGTTCCGGCACGCATCCTTCGAAGTTACGATATACAAAAGTTAGCACACGATTCACCAGGTTGCCGTAGGCCGCCACCAGTTCGTCGTTGTTGCGACGGACGAACTCGCGCCAGGAAAAATCGGTATCGCTGGTCTCCGGCATATTGATGGAGAGCAGATAACGCAGGGGGTCGGGGTCGTACCTTGACAGATAGTCCGGCAGCCAGACCGCCCAGTTCTTGCTGGTGGAAATCTTCCTGCCCTCAATCGTAAGGAACTCGTTAGCGGGTACATCGTAAGGAGTCTTAAGTCCTTCGTAGCCCATCAGCATGGCCGGCCAGATAATGGTGTGAAACGGAATGTTATCTTTGCCAAGGAAATAGTAGCTCTTTACTTCTTTGTCTTCATCCCAGAAATCGTGCCACTTCTTACCGTCCCCGGCTATTTCTTTAGCCCATTGTTTCGACGCGGAAAGGTAGCCGATGACCGCCTCGAACCACACGTAGAGTCGCTTATTCTCAAAGCCCTCGACCGGCACCGGCACGCCCCACTCGATATCGCGGGTGATTGCCCGGTCCTTCAGTCCTTCTTTGAGATAACGCATGGTGAGTCCGGCAACATTGGGTCGCCAGTGGGGCTGTTTCTCCACCCACTTTTCCAGCCTTTCCTGGAAAGCGCTCAATTTCAGGAAGAAGTGCTCCGAGTCTCTGGGAACGGGGGTTGTCTTACACTTGCGGCAGTAGGGGTCAAGCAGTTCCGTGGCGTTCAGCGGCTTACCGCAGGCGTCGCACTGGTCGCCCCGGGCTCCGGGAGCACTGCAAAAGGGGCAGACACCTTCTACGTAGCGGTCGGGCAGGAAACGCCGGCAATCGGGACAATATAACTGGGAAACAGTGTCCCGGTAGAGGTAACCTTTTTCGAGCAGTTTCAGGAAAATATCCTGGGCTACTTCGGCGTGGTTCCTGGTACCGGTGGTGGTAAACAAGTCAAAGGAAATCCCCAGCTTCTGCCAGCAATCGAGGTACTCTGCCTGGTAAAAATCTGCTATTTCCTGCGGCGTTTTGCCTTCCTGTTCGGCTCTGATGGCTATCGGGGTGCCGTGCTGGTCGGAACCGGATACCATCAGCACCTCGTTGCCCCTGATGCGGTGGTAGCGGGCGAAGATGTCCGCCGGCAGATTGGCTCCGGCAATCTGTCCCAGGTGAAGCGACCCGTTAGCATACGGCCAGGCCACGCCGATGAAGATTTTCTCGCTCATGTTGACGTCTTGAAACGGACGGTGTGACCGGCCTAGAAGAAGGTCAGTATCCGTTCACCTTTCTCCTCTTTGTAATGGGCATAGCCCTTCTTCAGGCAGCACTCAACGCAGTAGCGCTGGGTTTCACCCTCATCGTCTTCCACGCCGTCCTTTTCATCGACGACCAGGTAACGGTCGGGGTAGGGGATTGGTTTCTGGCACTCATCACATTTTATTTCACCTAAAGATATACAGCCGCGACGCATTGGCACGCTCCTTTACACGTTTTAACACGAATCCTTTTCTCTATCCCAGACCTTATCCAGCCTTAACCAGGTTTGATACAGTTCCTTCCTCGGCAGGCCCGTTTCTCCGGCCACCGCGGCTACGGCCTCTTTTACCGTAGCTCCGGCCAGATACATCTGGTGCAGTTGCTTCTCCACGTTTTCTGTCAGTTCCGGTCTTTCCCGGTTACCTCTGCCTTCGATGACTAGCGTGAACTCGCCTCTCGGAGCGGTAAAGTGTCTGATTGCCCCGTTTACCGTCCCTCGGTAGACCTCTTCGTGGAGCTTGGTAAGCTCGCGGCAGACGGCTATCCGGCGGTCGCCGAGGGCAGCCAGGATGTCTACCAGCGCTGCGGAAATACGGTGCGGCGCTTCCAGGATGACAATCGTCCCCGGTTCGCTAGCTACCGATTCCAGAGTACGCCTTCGGGCGCCTGCTTTGCCGGGCAGAAAGCCGATATAGGTGAACCTGTCCGTGGGCAGGCCGGAGACAACCAGCGCTGTGGTGACCGCCGAAGGACCCGGCACCGGGACGACCGGTATGTCGTTCTCGCAGGCCGCGCCGATAAGCTCATAACCGGGGTCGGAAATACCGGGCATCCCCGCCTCGGAAACGAGCGCCACATCGCCGCTCTTAAGGCAGTCCAGTATACTCTCCAGCTTGGTGAGTTTGTTGTGCTCGTAATAACTGGTCATGGGCGTCTTGATTTCATAGGCGTTGAGAAGGCGCCTCGTTTTACGGGTGTCTTCGGCGGCGATGAGCTTCACCTCGCGAAGGATACGCAGGGCGCGAAGCGAAATATCCTCCAGGTTCCCGATAGGCGTGGCTATGACGTAAAGACTCGGCATTTTTTTATGTCCTCAATATAAATATTATAGAACGGCGTGCCTTTGCCTGTCTAGCTTTGAGCTTAAAGGTGAGTTTATTTTGGAGTGTTCAACAAGGTTAGGTGGTGGGGGTGAGTCGGTACGTTTATTCGAATTCCTGATTGAAAAGTGCCAGGAATATTATCAGGGCTATGCCGACGATGGTAAATACCCCGAAGGTGATATTGCCGTAAATCCAGAGGT
>CAYPYL010000036.1:0-8561 GCA_964414605.1 uncultured Dehalococcoidaceae bacterium | reverse complement strand
CGGCGGGGGACATCAGGAGCGGCTCGCCGCGGCAGGTCGTCACGGCGGTCGGCGACGGCGCCATCGCCGCCATCACGGCGCAGAGGCTCTTGCAGGAAGAGGGATAAGTCCTTTCAGACCGTCGTTGCCGCTTCCCGACCTATTTTCTGAACCCTTACCGCCGCCACCTTGTATTCCGGTATCTTGGACACGGGGTCGAGGGCGGGATTGGTCAGCTCATTGGTGGGGGTCTCCGCGAAGTGGAAGTTCATGGCGACCGTCCCCGGCGGCACGGACTCCGTTAGCCAGGCTTTGGCGGTCACCTCGCCGCGGCGTGAACTCACCCGCACCATCTCGCCATCTTCGATGCCCAGGGCTGCGGCGTCTTTGGGATTTATCGCCACCAACCCCTCGCCCAGGAAGGTATTGAGCCCCCTGACCTTACGGGTCATCGTGCCGGTGTGGAAGTGGAAAAGGCTGCGGTTGGTGGTGAGTACCAGAGGGTATTCATCGCTTGGCAGCTCGTTTGACGGACGGTACTCCAGCGGTACGAAATGCCCCTTCCCCCGGGAAAATAGCTCGGTGTGGAGTATGGCTGTCCCCGGGTGGTCCTCGGTGGGGCAGGGCCACTGGAGGCCTTCCTTCTCAAGTCGCTCGTAGGTAATGCCGCCGTAGCTCGGTGTGACGTCGGCAATCTCCTGCATAATTTGCGAGGGATGTTCAAAGTCGAACCCGGCGGCCCCCATCCTCTGCGCAATCCGGCAGGCTATCCACCAGTCGGGCCGGCTATCGCCCACCGGTTCTATCGCTTTCCTTACCCGCTGGACGCGGCGCTCGGTGTTGGTGTAGGTGCCGTCCTTCTCGGCGAAGCTGCACGCCGGCAGGACGACATCGGCCAGCCGGCCGGTCTCGTTGAGGAAGATATCCTGCACCACGAAGAATTCCAGTCGCTGCATCGCCTCCCGTACATGGCTGGCATCGGGGTCGCTCAACGAGGGATTTTCGCCCATGAGGTATATCGCCTTGACCTTGCCTTCGTGTGCCAGCGGCATAATCTCGGTAAGCGTCTTGCCGGGTATCGGATTGAGACTGACGCCCCAGGCTACCTCGAATTTCTCCCGGAGGATTTCGTTGCTTACGGCCTGGTATCCGGGGTAAACGTTGGGCAGGGCGCCGACGTCGCAGGCACCCTGTACGTTGTTCTGTCCCCGCAGGGGATTGACCCCGGCGCCAGGCTTGCCGATATTCCCGGTAAGCATGGCCAGGTTGGCCACGGCGATAACATTATCCGTGCCGTGAGTGTGCTGGGTAATGCCCATCGTGTAAAGGATGGATGCCGGGCTGTTTTCCGCGTAAAGGCGGGCCGCCCTGGCCACTTTCTCGCCAAGGACGCCGGTGATGCTCTCCACGAGGTTCAGCGGGTAGTTATTCAGCGAGTCCTTGAAAAAGTCGTAGTTCTCGCATCTTTCCTCGATGAAGGTGGTGTCCATCAGGCCTTCATCGACGATTACTTTCATCATGCCCATCAGCAGGACGACATCCGTGCCGGCGCGGTGCTGTAGCCAGACATCGGCGTCACGCACCAGGTCAATCTCCAGGGGATTGGCGACAATCAGCCTGGTGCCTTTGCCGACAGCCCTGCGGATATTCATGCCGATAATCGGGTGGGCTTCGGTGGTGTTGGTCCCGATAGCCATGATACACCTGGCGTCGTTCAGGTCTTTCAGGGAATTGGTGGAAGCCCCGCTCCCGAAGGTTGTGACCAGACCGGCCACGGTGGGGGCATGTCAGAGACGGGCGCAGTGGTCCACGTTATTGGTACCCAGCACCGCCCGGGCGAACTTCTGCATGACGTAGTTGTCCTCATTGGTGCTCTTGGCGGAGGATATTACCGCCACTTCGTCTCCGCTGTAGCGGTTCAGCCTGGCGGCGACCAGCTCGATAGCCTCGTCCCAGGAGGCTTCTACCAGCCGGTCGTTCTTCCTGATAAGCGGAGTGGTCAGTCGTTCACGGTGGTTGACAAACTCGGCGATGCCGAAACGCCCCTTCACGCAGAGTCGGCCCTGATTGGCCGGGCCTTCGGGGTCACCGCTGACGCCGGTAACGGCGTTGTCTTTGACGCCCAGGTACATCGAGCAGCCGACGCCGCAGTAGGGGCAGACGGTCTTGACCTCGTGCTCCGGTCTTACGGTCTCCTTGGGAGTAATTGCGCCCACCGGACAGCGCACCATGCACTCGCCGCAGGAGCGGCAGATCGATTCCATCAGGGGCAAATCGCCGAAGGTGGCTACCTTCATGCTGTAGCCGCGGTGGGCCATATCGATGGCACCGACGCCGGTTATCTCCTGGCAGGCTCGCACACAGCGGGCGCAGAGAATACAGCGATTGCGGTCGAGGTCGAAAAACGGATTGCTGGTATCGATTGTCCGGGGTACGGTATCACGGGGAATCCGCAGTTCGTGAACGCCGATATAGTCTACGACTTTTTGCAGTTCGCAGTTGTTATTGGAGGGGCAGACGACACAGCGGTCGGTTACGGCGACGTGCCGCAGGCAAATATCGTACGGGCCGCAGCGCTCCCGTCGGTGGCACTCCAGGCAGTCGCAGGGGTGGGTGGAGAGTATTAGCTCCAGAGAGGCGCGGCGTACTTCGTTGATGGCCTCCGATTCCGTAGTGACGACCATCCCATCGGTGGCGGGGGTCGTGCAGGACGTGGGCAGACCTCGCATTTTTTCAATCTCTACGATGCAGAGTCGGCAGCCCCCGTACGGGTCGAGGTCGGGATAGTGGCAGAGGGTGGGGATATAGATATCAGCCGACTGCGCGGCTTCGAGCACGGTCATGCCTCTGGTCGCTTTGACTTCCTGCCCGTTGATGGTTAGAGTAATTTTATCCATTATGAGTTTACTCTCCCGGGGATGCTGCCGCGGCTTTCGGTTTCTCCTTTACCGGTATCGGCTCGCTCGGTACGTCCACCTCTTCCGCGGATACCTTGACCACGGCGCCGAATCTCTCCGGGCAGACTTCAAGGCAGGTGCCGCACCTGACGCATTTATCCTGGTCGATGACGTGCACCATTCTCTTATCGCCGATAATGCATTCCGACGGGCAGTTACGCGCGCAGATGCCGCAACCCTGGCATTTATCCGGCAGTATATAAAATGAAATCAGTTTGGTACAGGATAGCGCCGGGCACCGTTTCTCGTTGATATGTGCTTCATATTCCTCGCGGAAATAGCGCAGGGTGGTCAGGACGGGATTGGGAGCCGTCTGTCCCAGCTGACAGAGTGACCCGGCTTTAATGTTCTCGCCCAGTTGCTGGAGCAGGTCGATGTCGTCCGGTTTACCCTCGCCCCGGCAGATTCTCTCCAGGATATCCAGCATCTGCTTGGTGCCGATACGGCAGGGGACGCACTTGCCGCAGGACTCCGCCTGTGTGAAGGAAAGAAAATAACGGGCGACATCGACCATGCAGGTCTCCTCGTCCATGACGACCATGCCGCCGGAGCCCATCATCGAGCCTGCGGCCGCCAGCGATTCGTAGTCGACCGGCTGGTCGAGGTAGCTTTCCGGCAGGCAGCCGCCGGAAGGTCCGCCGGTCTGGACGGCTTTAAATTTCTTGCCGCCGGGGATACCGCCGCCGATTTCATAGATAATCTTGCGGAGGGGTATGCCCATGGGCACTTCGATAAGACCGCTGTTGGCTATTTTACCTGTCAGGGCGAAGACACAGGTGCCCTTGCTCTTCTCGGTGCCGGTGTTGGCATACCAGTCAGCGCCTTTCGCGATTATAACCGGCACAGTTGCCAGCGACTTTACGTTATTAATATTGCTTGGCTTGCCCCAGAGTCCGGAGGTAGCCGGGAAGGGGGGACGGGAACGGGGCATACCGCGTTTGCCTTCGATGGACGCCATCAGGGCGGTCTCCTCGCCGCAGACGAAAGCCCCCGCACCTTCCTTGACGTGCATGTGTAGGCTGAAATCGGTGCCTAGGATATTATCGCCGAGGAATCCCCTTTCCTCGGCCTGTTGGATGGCAAGTTTAACGCGCTTAACGGCCAGCGGGTATTCCGCCCGGATGTAGATATAGCCTTCCGAGGCGCCGATGGCGTATGCGGCTATCGTCATGCCCTCGATGACGGTATGGGGGTCGCCCTCCATGGTGCTGCGGTCCATGAAAGCCCCGGGGTCGCCTTCATCGGCGTTGCATATCATGTATTTCGGCTCGCCGGCGGCTTTGCGGCAGAACTCCCATTTCATACCGGTGGGGAAACCGGCGCCGCCCCGTCCCCGCAGGCCGGAGCGCTTCATTTCATCGATGACCTGCTCCGGGGTCATTTCCTTCAGGCACTTTTTCAGTGACTCATAACCGCCGGTAGCCATGTAGTCTTCGATTCTTTCCGGGTTAAGCCGCCCGCAGTTGCGCAGGATGATGCGCTGCTGCATGCTGTAAAATTTTATATCCTCATGATAGGGGATAGCCTCGCCGCTAACGGGGTCTTTATAAAAGAGCCGCTCGACCGGTTTGCCGTCGCGGAGGTGGGATTCCACTATTTCCCGGACATCGTCCACGGTAACGTGGGCGTAGAAGATGCCTTCCGGCTCGACGATGGCCACCGGTCCCTGCTCGCAAAAACCGTGGCAGCCGGTAAAATCTACATTAACGCCCTGAAGTCCCAGTTCCGCGATGTTCTTCTTCAGGGCTTCCGTAATTTCGAACGACTTACCGGATACGCATCCGGTTCCCTGGCAGATGAATATAGTACGCTGCTTATTCCCGTTACTCGGCTTTGCTTCTGACACCTAAAACCTCCGCAACTTTCTTGGTGGTCATCTTACCGTAAGTCTCTCTGTCTATCGTCATCGTCGGCGCCAGGGCACAGGCGCCGATACAGGCGACTGTCTCCAGTGTGTATTCCATGTCTGGAGTAGTCTCTCCGGCCTTGATGCCGAGTTGTTTTTCCATTTCAGCCAGGACCTTGGCGGCACCGCGCACGTGACAGGCCGTGCCGCGGCAGACCCTGATTATCTTTTTACCCAGTGGCGTCAGCTTAAACTGCGCGTAAAAGGTACTCACTCCGTATATGGTGCTTTCAGGCATGTGTAAAAACCTGGCGATTTCCCGCATGGCGGCCGCCGGCAGGTAGCGGAACTGCTCCTGTGTCGCCTGCAGGATGGGAATGAGTTCCTGCTTATCTCCGTTGTAGTGCGAGAAGATTTCCTCTAATTTGTCCTTCACGTCCGCTTTGGTTAAGTTATCTTTTGCCAGGGGTATCACCTCCAGTCTTAAGAAGTCTGACCAATCTCCAGATAATCTTTTCACAGAGCGTGTGTATATCGTCGTTGGTGAGGTAATCGGAAACCGTGCTGTCGAACAGTATGCTGCCTTCCGGCGGGAACTCCCGGTCGCCCCGCCACAGGGCGAGAGTCACGGGTACGCGGGGAAAGGCATCGAACGTTACGGCAATATCACCGCAATCGGTCTTGCGTCCGCCCAGGCTTGCTGCGATTTTCAGCAGTTGTTCGGGGTCATCGCCGAAATACGTGACCAGCGGCTGGATGGTCCTCTTGGAGAACGTGGGATAGTAGTTGAGGCCTTCGTGCAGTTCTTTGTAGGTTATCAGCTTGCCGGTCGGCGGGGTTCCTCCGGCGCGTGTGAGATAATCGAGTATTAGTATTTTATCTTTTACGGGTACGGCTTCCTCGCTATCAGCGAGCGACACCTCGCCGCCGGGGAAGCCGATTTGATAGGTGATTTGCAGATGCTCGAGGGTTATGGCCTTCCGGGAGGGTATATATTCAGCGCCGGCTTTGCGGCACTTCTCTTCGATATCGGCAATACCGGCCAGTTTCTCGCAGGCAAGCTGGTAAGCCAGCTCATGAGCGTATTCCCGTACATTCTGTTCCGGTATTGTCAGGCGTTCCCTCGTCATATCTGCACGTTTCTTTTGTTGATAGAGCCGCCTTATTCCGTTGATCCGGTTAGCTGTTAACGAGCAGCGGAGAACCTATATTTCAAGCCACGATGCGGAATAGAGTGACTCTCCCATCAATACTCTGGCTGTCTTGGCGTAATTGGCCATTTCCTGGGACAGGGAGGAGATATCCACCTTCTCTCCGTCCATCATCTTGTGCACCAACTCCACGATATCCTGTCTTTCGCCGCGGGCTATTGCCATGAGGTCTTTATCGAACGCATCCACGATGGCGGAATAAAGCCCGTAGCGCATCAGCATTATCAGGTAGGTGCGGTTCAGCCAGCACCTTAGCTTGTCGGGCGCGCCGTTGGAAACGTTGGAAAGACCGACCGTGGACTTGCAGCCGGGGGCGATTTCTCCCAGCATAGCCATGAACTCCACGCAGGCCTTGACCTGGTTGATTTCCACAGATACCGGGCTGGCGATGGGGTCTATCCATATCTTTTCGTTGGGTACGCCCGCCGCGTTGGCCTTATAGACGAAGTCGACGGTATGCATCGCCCGCTCGTTGACGTCTCGCGGCATGCCCTCGTTGCTCCACAGCAGCCCGATAACATCGGCGTTAAATTTGTTGGCCAGTTCCAGACCTCTATCGATGCGGCTGGTCTGCAGCGAGACCGAGTTGATCAGCACCGGGCCCTTGCGGACGGCCAGACCGGCTTCCATGGCGTCCAGGTTGGTGGTATCCAGAGAAAGCATCTTATCGGTGACCGCCTGTACCGTATTTACCACCCATGACATAAGCTCGTCGCCGCCCCTGCGGGCGGGGCCGATATTAAGGTCAATCAGGTCTATGCCGGCCGCTGTTTCCGCCCTGGCCATCTCTTCAATCGGGCCTGCATTCTTGTCCTTCAGGGCCGGGCCGAGGGTTTGTGATATAACGTTTAAGTTTTCCCCGATAAGGATCATCTTGCCTCCTTAATTTTGTCCTTAGGGCTTCCATTCTTTTAGGTAACCCGGGATGTGGGACCCCTCTCTGGGGCCTACCAGTATTTCCCAGCCGGGAAGCTCTTCTTCGAGGCCGCCGCTCTCGGCGGCGATGTACCCTGGTATGATGAGCTTGCGGTGCTTTATTTTGTCCTCGATACTGCTTTTCTTGATGGCCGGGCCAATGATATCCGCGGAGAACTTGCCGGCCGCCCAGGAAGTCATGACCGAGAGTCCCTCGGTGTCCTTCACATACAGGTAGCTGGGCACTTTGCTGTTTTCTATTTCACCGGAGACGATGAAGTAAGTCAGCGAGAAGTTGGAGGTGACCAACAGCGGCGAATTTTCATTGGGATTGTTGATTTCGTAAACCCCCTCGGTAGTAGCCAGCGGCCGCTGCGGGTCGGTGTAGATGTTCAGCCTTTCCACCAGCAGCGGGAACAGGCTCTCTCCCTGGAAATCGGAAAGGACGATGATGCCGGCGTACTTGGCGATGAACATGGAGGCGAGCATGGCCTCTTTCATGGGATTATCGGTCATCTCGCAGGGGAAGACGATGGTGGGATAGCCCAGGGGGCGGAACTTCTTGTTGAGGGCGGCGCTCCTAATGACTATCTGGTCTTCCAGCGCCTGGCGGACTGCCCTGGAGCCGGAATCAATCACGATATTTTTCAGTCCGGCCGCGGCCAGTTTCTCGGTCAGCGCGGCAAGCTCTTCCAGCCCGTCGGCTTTGGCGGCCACCGCGCAGCCGTTCTCCTTGGCCATAGCCGCCACGGCGTCCGCGTTGTCCTTGGTGGCGGCGTAAAGCAGCGGCTTCCTGTCGGCGCATGCCTTCAGACCCTCTGCCAGAACGTCGGGTTTATCGCTTATCAGGATGATGTTGGCATCACTGCCGGCTTTTGCCTTGCCCACCAGGGCGGCGAACTTGGCGGCGTCTCCCGATTCCGCTTTGAGAGCGATAAGATTGGTTTCCAGCGAGAGGCCGACCCTTTCGTAAATGAGTTCTTTTGATTTCTTCAGTCGGGCGTTTACCTCCGCATCGGCCATCGTATCGCTGATGAGGATGGCGATACCCGCCGGGTTTTCAAACCTCTTTTCGTGGCGAAACATGACCGTTTCGCTGCCGATTTTCAGGGCTTTATCGCCGGTGCCGATGGTGGCCGGCAGGATGGGCGGCGCCGAAGCCTCCGATAGCTTGGATTTGGCCTCCTCGGAGACGTGGGGGCAGGCGGACAGATCCGCCTTGCCGGCGGCGAGGTTCATGGCAAAGGCGAGGCAGGTGGGGACGCCGCAGTCTCCACAGTTGGTCTTGGGCAGCAGTTTGAAAATTTCTATTCCCGTTAGTGCCATATCTCTTTTCCCCTTTCCTGACCCGTTATGGAGTTAGCGGTTACTACTCCCGTATTTACAGGTCATAGAGAATTTAATATTCCTTTCTTAGCCCAATATCGGGTCCATGGTCAGGGCGGGATGTCCCTTTTCCTGGAGGAAGGGAAGAATCACGTCCTCGGTTATTCCCACCGTTTCATCGGCTATCTTATCGAGCAGGTCGGGCACGCCGAGTTCTTCAGCCCTTTTGTTAAACCGTTCCGCTATCTCCTCCTTGAGTATCTTGGGCATCCAGACCATCCTCAACAGACCGCCCTCGGCGGCGAGGAATTTTCTCTGGGTGATGTT
>CAYPYL010000035.1:0-8640 GCA_964414605.1 uncultured Dehalococcoidaceae bacterium | reverse complement strand
GTAAATTCGAATTTTTGATAATGACAGGAAACTCCATCGGGAGTCATAAGGGTATATTCCGGTTCGGTCACGATATTTGAAGAAGGGGTTATTATTCCGAGCCTGGCACGCCATCCATACATATGTATACCTCCATTGCAAGCAGATATTTATAATTCCAAACGAGCATTACAGCGGGTTTTATCACGGCTGTCAGCAAGAAACCATATCATCAACGCAGGTTTCTTAGTTTAACCGGGATATCATTTCTTTTCGACCCTGCGTATCAATGTTATTTGTTAATTTTTTCCGTGATATCCGCTAGTATGCCTTCAAAACGCTTTTTGTGTTCTTCTCCGGTGACCCGTTCCGATAGGGGATGCCAGTCCATCTTCTTCAGGTTTTCCATAATCATGGGCAGCTTCACCCACGGGATGGAGATAAGCGGCAGTCCCTGCGGCAGTACCTGTAATGTTTGCATCCCCATGCTCATGCCGGTGATGGTGTAGTTGACCTCGCCACTCAGGTACGGATAGACATAAAGCCACGAGCAGGCCAGCACCGGGGTACCCTTGGAACCCCAGGTTTCGCCGGTGGAGTACACTAGCGCCCGCATAATGATACGCGCCTGATCCACGTTATCCGCGGTAATGACCAGTACATCCGGATCAAATCCCATCTGGTCAATCGAGGCGAACGTCACGGTTTTGACCGAGCCTTTCAGCATCCGGGGAACCAGCTGGTAGATTTTCTGGTTGGCACGTAGTTCATCATAAAGGCCATCAATTTCCCCGACCATCCCGCTTAAGAGAATCGGGCTGGGGTCTTCCATACCCAGCGTCAACGGTTCGGTACAGTGAAAATCTTCCCTCTGGACATAGAACGGTTTGCTGGTCTGCGCTTCCTTGAACATCTGGCAAAAATACAGGCTTTTCTGGAGCCGTTCGATGCCATCCGGCTTGTAGGGCAAGTATTTGATGCCTACGGGCTTCCTCTCAAAATTGAACCTTTCAAAGATGGAAAATTCCATTGTTTTCGGCTTCATGTCTGCCTCCTTCACGTCTCAACAATAATACGCCCGTCAGCAAAGGTAACGACCTCCGCTGCGTTTTAAGTAATACTACCACTTTTACTGGCGAATCGGCTATTCAGCAACTGCAGAGAGCCCCCAAAAGGTAATGCGATGCAAAAGAACGACAAGGGACAAATTACAGAATACAAGGTTGTGTTAAACTGATTTTATCTCGGTTCGGTCCCTCCCTGATTTCGATGCTGCCGGTGACGACGGAGATAATCAGGATGACGAGGATGGGATTGGTTTCGACACTCCACTATCGGTTTTTAGTTAACTTAATCTGTGACCAGCCCCCAGAAAACGATACCAGTTATAATCTCGTAAAAGGGGGTAAAAAGAGCAAGAAAAGATACACACCGGAGCAAACCTTGAAGAAGATGAGACAACCCATTATTATTTCCGATGTAGTTCGACTCTCTTGTTTTTATGATTGATAAAAACTATAATCAACACGATATCGTAGCACTCTGTAATGTCAGCTATAAGTTCCTAAGGTTATTTTAACTACGGCAACGAAGTAACAAGACAATACTAGGAACTGTCAAAGTACCGAATGTGAATCAGAAGTTTTTACCTGAGCAGGAATAACAGGCCAGTAAACACTTACGTTAGTTCAGATAAACGAAGGAGGATATTAATGATTATGAAAGAAATACCAGGAGCGGAAGCGCGAGAGAAAAAATCCCTCATAAAAGGGATGAGCCTTATAGGGACAGATACTGGATATCCCTGCGTAGCTGATGTTGAGAATGGGAAGATTGTCAGGATCAAGCCTTTACACTACGATTGGAAGTATGATAAGAAGGAATTCAATCCCTGGAAGATGGAGGCACACGGGAAAACCCTTGAACCAAATATGAAAGTGCTGGCATCTCCTTTCGCCTTAGCTTATAAAAAGCGTGTCTACTCCCCAAACCGGGTTCTCTATCCACTAAAGAGAGTTGACTGGGATCCCAATGGCGAGAGAAATCCACAGAATCGTGGAAAGAGCAAGTACGTTAGAATCTCCTGGGATGAGGCTCTGAATATCATAGTAAGCGAGCTAAAGAGAATCAAGGAGAAATATGGTCCGGAGGCTGTCCTATCCCAGGCAGACGTACACGGGGAAGGGAAGACTATACATACTTCTCACGGAGCAGCCAACAAGCTTCTCTCATTACTGGGAGGGTATACGATACAGATGAGAAACCCGGACAGCTGGGAGGGATGGGTCTGGGGCGCCAAGCACGTCTGGGGAATGGAACAGGTGGGAGAGATGGAACCAACTGACAATCTGATACCCGATATAGCCGAGAACAGCAAGATGGTCTTGTTCTGGGGGTGTGACCCAGAAACAACGCCTTTAGGATTTAATGGGCAGATGGCCAGTCGCGTGTGCTACTGGTACACAGAACTCGGCATCAAGAGTATCTATATCTGTCCGGAGCTAAACTACGGGGCGGCTGTCCATGCCGATAAATGGATTCCCATCAAGCCGGGCACCGATGCCGCCCTGCAATTGGCCATCGCTTACATCTGGATAACCGAAGGGACTTACGACAAGGAATATGTCGCTACGCACACTTTCGGCTACGATAAGTTCACGGAATATGTCGTGGGGAAGGAGGATGGTACTCCCAAGACACCCGAATGGGCCTCACTAAAATGCGGCATCCCAGAATGGACAATTAAGGCGCTTGCCAGAGAATGGGCATCAAAGCGGACGTCGATAGCTCATGGTAATGGCGGGCCTGGCATAAGGAGCCCCTATTCGACGGAAAACGGCCGACTTGAGGTTCTGCTATTAGCCATGCAGGGATTGGGCAAGCCGGGAGTTCACCAGGTCAAGATGATTGAGTGGAAAACAGTTCCGAAAGGGAGCCCGATGCCTAAAGGCGTGATAAGTCCCAGAAAGCTGATGTTTGCGGAGGTTATCCGCCCTGTAGAAGGAGGTGCCAAAAGACAAGGTGATGTTCCTCAGTCTATGGTCGATATGATATCAGAGATTGCAAAAAGGAAACTTGTACCACAATCACCAATTGGTCCAACGCAATTTATTCCCAAGGACCGTATCCACGATGCTCTTCTTAATCCCCCTATTACCTGGTATGGTAACTCGACATTTCCCGGCATGATTGAGGACCAGTTTGTGAAGTACACGTATCCGGCCAAGGGCTGCTCCGAAGTGCATATGATATGGACTGATTCACCATGCTGGATAACCTGCTGGAACGATAGCAATTCCTTTATAAAAGCACTGAGAGGACCGAAAATAGAGTTTATTCTGGCGCAGCACCCCTGGTTAGAAAACGATTGCCTCTTCGCCGATGTCATCCTTCCGGTCAGCACCAAATTTGAGGAGCAGGATATCGGAACAGACCCGGCTAACGGGCAATTCTTCATCGTCTTTTATGAGAAGAAATGCATTGAGCCTGTGGGAGAGTCCAAGAGCGACTATGAGATAGTCTGCCTGATAGCCGAGAGGTTTGGCCTGCTGGAGCAGTACACCGGCGGTAAGTCGGTTGAGGAATGGATAAAGCTCAGCTTCGAAGGTTATCAACTACAGGAGCTGACTACCTTTAAAGAATTGAAGGAAAAAGATTATTTCGTGATTCCAACCGACCCGAAGTGGAAAGATGCGCCAGCCGGCATGAAAGAATTCTACGATAACCCTGATGGCAATCCTTTGAAAACTCCCTCCGGCAAAATAGAGTTCTATTCTCAGAATCTGGCTAAGTACTTCCCTGACGACGAGGAAAGGCCGCCGGTGCCGCACTGGATAGAAAAGGGGAAGAGCCATGATGAGAGGCTCTCCAGCGAAAGGGCAAAGAAATACCCGCTGCTCATGATGTCCAATCACGGACGTTGGAGAGTTCATGCCCAGTGCGACGATATCACGTGGACAAGGGAAAACCCGACTTGTAAGGTAAGATGTTGGGATGGCTACATGTATGAGCCTTGCTGGCTTAACCCGCAGACGGCTGCAGAAAGAGGTATCACCAGCGGGGACATTGTTAAAGCTTTCAACGAGAGGGGAACTGTTCTCGCCGGCGCCTATGTAACCGAGAGGATAATGCCCGGTGTGGTGTACATGGACCATGGAGCCAGGTATGACCCTATAATTCCCGGAGAGCTTGACAGGGGTGGGGCAATTAACACGATAACACCACACAATACAACTTCTGAAAAAGCCACGGGAATGGTAGTCAGCAGCTTCTTGGTTGAGGTCGAAAAGGTGTCCATGGCACAAATGGGGGAATGGAAGAAGCAATATCCCGCTGCCTTTGAAAGACATTATGACCCGGCGGCAGGGCTGAGCTTTAACACTTGGGTTGAAGGAAGTATGTAAAAAGGTTCCTTTATTAATCGCAAGTTTTACGCCTAGACTTCGGATGTAATAATTAGCGGACGTTATTTACGGTTTTAAAACAGTCCTAAACGGTATCGACCACGAGTACTCATGGCTGGGCAAACATCCCGGTGTTCGCTCTATTGTTGACGATTATAACGGAATGACTCCCTGAATCTCTACCTTGTTGTGCGTGTGTACACTTTTATATCCAAGGTATCCTAAGCCTTTTTATTTTACGCCGGCTTTTATGCCTGTAGCAAAATAGTGCCCACGCTTTTGCTCGTGGTAAGCTCAACTTCGACAGTCTTCTTCTCGTATTCCTGATATGCTATCTCAAGGGTATACTGACCGCTGTTTTCCTCGAGGTTATCGAATTTAAAGTCGCCGTAATTATCGGTCGATACTTTACCTATCTTTTGTGAGTCTTTTAACAGGGTTACCACGGCGCCTTCAGCACAATCGACAACGCCATCTTTTCCCACCGCCACATCTCCGGCGATGAAGCATTTCAGATAGCGGTACAGGTTCTTATAATAGACCCGGGGCTGTGTATTGTATTCCGGGTGGAAGACCTCCAATTTTTCCTCCGCTATCAATCGCTGCATTTCAGCATCTTCAGCTTTGACAATGCGCATCGTTCCGGTAGGGCAGGCCTGGATACATCGGGGCTCCTTCCATCCTTCCGCCAGCAGGTGGGCGCACAGCGTGCATTTTTGGGGCACGTTCTTCTCCTCGTTCCACCAGATAGCACCATAGGGGCAGGAATCAACCAACTCCTTTTTACCCCTGGCTTTTTCCGGGTCGATGACGACAATACCGTTGTTCATCTTATAAACCGCGCCGTCGCCGGCTTTATCGATGCAGGGAGCGTTATCGCAGTGCATGCACGGAACGGGGAGATAGGCTACATCGACCGTGGGATACTGGCCCCTTTCCTTGCTCAAGATATTTATCCAGTTGTGCCCGTGCCTGGGTTGAGCGACGGAATAAGGTAGAAAATCATTATCAACGTGTTCATCCTTGCAGGACAGGAAGCAGTTATAACATCCTTCGCACTTGGCGACGTCGATGATTAAGTTCCACTTTTTCATGTTACTCTTCCTTCCACTTCTCTATTTCCACGAGGCAGGTATTGGAAGCCGTGCTGTGCGACTTTTTGATAATGGGGCGTGACGAAGTCAAGAGGTTAATTGTCCCGGCGCGGTCGATGGAATTTCCCGGCTCGCCGATGGGGTCGTATATCGCGGAAGAGCAGGGCGATTGAGCCACCCCTTGAGGAAGGCGTTCCGTAACATGAGCGGCGCAGATAACTGCCCCCCGGTCGTTAAAGACCTTAACCAGGTCGTTATGCTTGATGCCGCGTTTTTCAGCGTCCTTCGTATTCAGCCTGACAATCCAGTAGTAATACCCGTCAATCAGGACACGGTGCTCCTTAACATCGTTGATGATGCTGTCTTTTCCGTCGTTATGGGTGTGGTAAGTATAACGCGGGTGAGGGGAAAGGAGCTGCAGCGGGTACTTTTTATATAGTTCCGTGGTGTGCGGTCCCTCCCAGGAGGGGATATACTTACTGATGACGGGCCTCTCCGGGTCGTCCGGGTCGAACCGCTTGAGACTGGAGCATTCGAATTCGATTTTGCCGGACTGCGTCTGGAGTCCTTCAAGATAGGACTCGGTATAGTCTGCCGGCAGCGGGAAAGGCTCCGGGATGTCCTTTTTCCTGCCCTCGGCGAACCACCGGTAGGCGCACGGGGCCTTGAGCTCCTCCTTGGGCGGGGGGACAACATAATAGCCTTTTTTCAAGAGCTTTTTCCAGGAAATCACGGAAGGAAGGTCAGAGCCCTCGTACATGCGCCTGCACCAGTCAAGCTCGGTCGAGCCCTCGGAGAAGTAGGAGCTCAATCCCAGCCGCTTGGACAGCTCGAGGAAAATCTGGTAGTCGGATTTTGATTCGCCCAAGGGCTCGATACACTTATGCTGCAAGGTGATAACCCGGTGGTTGAGTTTATTGAAATTATGGATGATGTACCCTCCGGCGTTGCAGGTCTCGCCGATATCCCAGCGTTCGAAGTTAGTACAAGCCGGTAAGATGACGTCGGCGAACTTGGTCTCGCCTTCCATCCAGATTGACTGGTTGACGACGAATTCCAGTTTCGGCGTCCGATAAGACCTGACGTAACGATTTGTCTCGTTCTGCGTGGCGATATACGAGCCGCCGTACTTGTAGTACATCTTGATGGGGGAGTTGCCGGGGGCTGGATAGGTGAACTTGAAGAACTGGCCTTCGATAATCTTGGTGTTATTGGGGTAGCCCTCGGCGTGGCCTTCCAGGATGGCTTCCGGGATTTTCAGTCGGGGCACTCTCTGCTGTACGGTGTTTATGGAGGGCAGGTGGGGCATACGCTGGTATAGATAAATTGCGGAAGCGGTGCCGTCGATATCTCCCGAAATGCCGCCTTCAGCGTAGCCGGGGAAATAGAACCTGGTGTCCACCGGCGTGCCGACCGCCATATTGCCCATATTGATACCGGGCTTGCCGATACCCTGCATGGCCATCAGGCAGACCATCGAGCGTGCCCATTCGAGGCCGGTGGCGCACCGGCAGGCGCCTCCGAGCTGGTTTCCCCCACCACCCGCACCGAGGTAGGTCTTCCTGGTGCCCCATTCCCTGGCTAAAGCCCGGACGTCCTTGGCCGGGACGCCGGTCTCGCCTTCCTGCCATTCGGGAGTCTTGGGTATTCCGTCCTCTTTACCCAGTATGTAGTCCCTCCACTTTTCAAATCCGGTGGTACGTGAAGCGATGTATTCTTTATCGTAGAGGTCCTCGGTTATCCAGACATAGGCGATAGCCAGGGCCATGGCGTTTCCCGTATCCGGTCTGGGGGCCAGCCATTTACCGCCCATCAATGCGGCGGTATGGTCGTAGTACGGGTTGATATGCACCATTTTGACGCCCAGCTCCTGGAGCCACTGGCGGCGAACGGTACTCTCGAAGGCGCAATATGACCCGGGGTTGCACTCCGGGTCGCTGCTCCAGAAAACCATCATTTCACAGTCTTTTAAGGCGTCTTCCACCGTCCCGTAACCCTCGGCGCCGCCCTGGCGCATGCTGTTGCCCCAGTGGTGGGTGGCTCCCCAGAACCACCCCTCCCAGCTATCCGGGTTGGCTACTACCTGTGTCGTGCCGATGGCGTTCATAAACCGGCGGTGGGTGCTCAAGTAATAGCCGACGTTTCCCCACGTATGGTGGGACGGCGCGCTGCTCAAGATAGCTCCCGGGCCGTACTCTCTTTTTGCGCGTTTAATCTCACCAGCTACAATATCCAGGGCTTCATCCCAGCTGATTTTCTCGTAGCCGGAGATCCCCCGGTTTTCACAGTTACGCTCGCCCTGCGGGTCGAAATCGACCCGCTTCATGGGGTATAGAATCCTGTCCGGGGAATAGACCGTGGATTTCATGGCAAATCCGAACGGAGAGAGGGTATTTTTCCGGGGAGGCGTGAACTCTTTACCCCTGGCATCGATGGTGAAAGACGGAGCGTCGTCTTTATCGAAATCTACGGGAGTCATGCGTATTATCCTGCCGTCTTTAACATAGACAAACATCGCTCCGGCATTGGAATTATTGACATACCTCTTGACACCGTTGCCCATGTCCGTGCCGTAATCAATATTGCCCATGAGCATCAGGCTCAATGCTTCCATGAACCAGTATGACAGTTCGTCCGGGCCCTCCAGCGTGAGACGGAAGTTTTTCATGGCGTCTATCTGTTCCTGCGGGTCACGCCGCGGAAGCAGGAAACGGCAGGCCAGAGCTGCATCGCTGAAGCCCATGCAGACATCCGGTTTGGGGTGGATGCCGCCTCTGGAAGAAATCTTACCCTGTCGAAAGATGAAGTACCTGCCGGTGGAGTTGTCCAGGACTTTTATCTGGATAGTGACATCTTTTTGTTTGAGATGATCTCTAAGCGAAGGATTCAGCCGGGTCGCCAGCTTCATATACTGTGCGACCACGAAGAGTTGAACGCCAAGCCTGATATTTGAAAATCCCATATTCACCTCTGTGCTTGATAATTAATATTATTATCCGGAACCCTGATATCTAACTGATTTATACTCTCAGATAGACAACAGCTAATAAAAAAGGCCTCTAAAGGCGGCAGACTTTTCTGAAAAAGTCATATAATTCAGGCTTGCGGAGGTAATTATACTACGAATGCCCCAATTGTCACAAAAAGACTTTCCATGTGTTTAA